>DAOOIV010000032.1 GCA_035384605.1 Phycisphaerae bacterium | reverse complement strand
GTCGCACGTGGCCTACTCGTCGATGCGGATGGAACCGCAGTACATGATCATGGGGCACGCGGCCGGATTGGCGGCGGCGTGGGCCGTCCGAAACGATACGTCGGTGGGCAAGGTGGACATCGCATGGTTACAGAAACGGCTCCGGGAGCAGGGCCAGGTGCTGTCGATGGGTGAGGCAGTCGGGGAAGGCTTGAATCCCCGATCAATGGGCGGCATCGTCGTTGACAATCAGGCCGCGAAGGTGATAGGCGACTGGCGGTCGGGAATGTCGGTCAGGCCGTTCGTGGGCAGCGAGTATCTGCACGACAACAACAGCGGCAAGGGCACGGCGGCCGTGCGATTCGTACCGACGCTTCCGGCGAGCGGGCTGTATGAGGTGCGCATCGCTTACGCCGCCAACCCGAACCGGGCGAGCAACGTGCCGGTAGTGATTCACTCGGCCGAGGGAGATAAAACCGTGACGCTGAATCAGCGAGAGGCCCCGACCGAGCCGCCGTTCGTCTTGCTCGGCAGATTCCGCTTCGACGCCGGGTCAGAAGGCTACGTTGAGATACGCAACGAAGGGACCAACGGACACGTGATCGCGGACGCGGTTCAATGGGTACCGGCGGTGCCGTGAGAGGTATGGCACAGGGCCAGGTTACGGCCACCAGGGACAGGACAGACCTGCTGTTTCGAGCATCCGGGTGCGGTAGCTCTCGGTCGCTGATGCGACCTCGACGTTGCCCAACCATGCGGTGGCGTTGCTGCTCACGCCGGTTCTGATTCCAGGAGGCGTTTGGCCAGCGGGATGAGCGACTCGAAATCCACGTGTGCGCGGCAAGCCCGAGAGGCGGCGCGAAGGTCGGCGCCGGCCCAATCGCGGAGTTCGGGAGACAAGGCGCTATAGAGTTCGCGGGCCAAGTCGCGGCTACCGCTCTCGCGATAGTAGGCCAGGTAGCGGGTGATGGCGCACAGATCGGCCTGCGTGCCGGCGGCCTTGCGGCATGAGCCGTCGCAGCCGGGACACGTCGCTCGCGAAAGACCGTGCGCGGCCTCGTCGAAGGTCTTCCATTGTTCGGCGTCAAACGGCTTATGGAGAGACCTCGCGGCAGCGGCGTTTTCCTCGATGATCTGGATACTGGGCATCTCCGAGCAGGCCGCGGCAAACCGCTCGTCGCTCCAGATGCCGGCCAGCATGGCCGTGTGAGGCGAATGGCCCAGTTTGCGGAAGGCCTCTCTTACGCTCGCGGGCTGAGTAGCCGGGGCACCCAGCCCACGGCCGGTTTTCATTGCCAGCAGGCCGATACCCGCCTTTGCGCATGCGTCCAGAGCGCTGTTCAGATCCGGCGAGGAGCGAATCAACCCCGGATCGCATGCCACCATCACCACATCCACCCACTTGCTCCTGGCAGCGTTGTTCAGACAGGCGACTCGCGACGGCATCTCCGCGTGAACGCTGAAGCCCATGAAGCGGATCTTGTTATCGCGGATGAGCTTTTCCTTGGTTTTGCTCCAAACGCCATCCCTATCGAGGGGCAGTCGTGGATCCTGGATACCATGCAGCAAGAAGGCGTCGATCGTGTCGATCTTCATCTTGGAAAGAGCCTCATTCAGGCGCTTGACGAAAGCGTCGGGCTCCGTAGTTCTGGCCTTGTTGATGATGAAGACATCCTTGCGATTGGCTCGTTTGCGAACCCATTCACCGAGGATGGTCTCAGCCTTGTAGCCGGCGTAGAAATCGCCCATGTCGAAGGAGCGAATGCCCGACCTGAAAGCGAAGTCCAGCAGGCGTGGGCCGTACTCCGAGAAGCTGCCGCCCATGACCAGCCGGGTGATCTGGGCGCCGGTCCTGCCGAGGGGGCGGCGGGGAAGGGCTTCCGGCTGAGTCGATTGGGTGGCGGGCGTCTGGGGCAATGCTTCGACGCCACACGCCAAGCCCGCACCAAGTATGGTTCTACGGGAGAGGGGTCCGATTCGCCCGCGCGTCCTGTTGTTCGCGTCCACCATCGCATCCTCCGCTATCTGATGTCGTGGCGCCTTCCAGAGTACCGCGATGCCCGGGCCGTGAAAAGCCGGCCGGTTCGCCAGTGGCGAGAGAAGCCCGTATGCATTACAAATGGGCGCGGGGCGACGCGGGTTTCGGTTCACTGTCAATCGTCGAGCCGGCCGCCGGGAACAAACATGAATTGCCCCCATATACGATTGAGGAGCTCAACGATGAGATGGATTCTGCTCAACACGGTTTTTTCCGCCTTAGCCGGGTGCGCCTCGCTCGATATGGACAAGGCGCACCGCCCGACTGATGCCGGGATCACGCGGTATGCCCGTTTTTGCGCGGGCGGTCAGGAGGCTTACGGGATCGTCGAGGGCGACACGATCCACGAAATCAAAGGGGACCTTTTCGGAGCCCGGCAGAGAACAGGACGATCATACCGCCTGGCCGAGGTCAAGATGCTGGTTCCAGCCCGCCCGACGAAAGTGTTGGGGATGGCAGGGAACTACACCAGCCACTTGAGCACGCAGCCCAAGCCGAGCAACCCCGAGTTGTTCTTCAAGGCGCCCTCCTGCCTGATCGGGCCGGGAGACGCCGTTGTCCTGCCCGCCGGCAGCAAGGAAGTCCATCTGGAGGGCGAACTGGTCGTTGTCATGGGCAAGCGGGCCAGGAATGTGTCAGAGGCCGAGGCCCTCGATTACGTGCTGGGGGTTACTTGCGGCAATGACATCAGCGCCCGCGATTGGCAGGCCAACGACCGGCAGTGGTGGCGGGCCAAGGGCAGCGACACGTTCGGGCCGTGCGGTCCGTTCGTGGTCGCGGGGGTCAATTACGATGACCTGTTGTTGACCTCTCGGGTCAACGGTCAGGTGACGCAACAGCAGCGGACCAGCGACATGATCTTCAACTGCTCGCAGATTGTGAGCTTTGCCAGCCGTCACGTGACGCTGGAGCCGGGCGATCTGATTTTTACGGGGACGATGGGAAAGACCCCGGCCATCAAGCCGGGCGATGTGTTGGAGGTCGAGATCGAGCACGTTGGGGTGCTGAGGAATCCCGTTGTGGCGGAGAAGTAGTCAGTTATCAGTTGTCAGTGATCAGTAGGCGGTCAAAAGCGAAACTGAAAAGTGACACTGGCGACTGAAAACCTGGTCTCATCATCTGGGTTTCCGCGACAAGGCCTGTGTGAACCCGGCACGCCCGTGAGGAGGAATGAATGAGCATCACGCGACGCGAACTGATAGGCGGCCTGTCTGCGGCCGGTGCGGCGGCGTCGTTACCTGAGTTCCTCAAGGACCCATTCCCGGCTGTGCAGCCCAGCGGGCAAGTTGAGCCGTTTACCTTCGTTCACCTGACCGACATGCACGTGACTCGCAAGCGAAAAGGTGACGAGGGATACCGTAAGTGCATCGAGACCCTACGGCAGCTCAAGCCCAGGCCGGCGTTCATCCTGATGGGCGGCGATATGGCTTTCGACGGCAACTACACGGCCAAGTCCGAATTCGAGGAGTGTGTTCGGCTGTACAAGGGAATCACGGACGCTTCGGGCATTCCGTACTACAACTGCATGGGCAACCACGACGCGCTGGGATGGTCGTCGCGACGCAAGGTACCGGTTGACGACCCGGACATCGGCAAGAAGATGATCATGGACCTGCTGGGTTGGAAAAAGAGCTACTACAGCTTCGACCATGGCGGCTGGCACTTTGTGGTGCTCGACAGCATTTTCCCGGTCGGCGGCAAGGACAACCCGACGTATGAGCCGCGGATCGGGCCGGAGCAGTTGGAATGGCTGGCGTACGATCTTGGCAAGGCCGGCGGTCGACCGACCGTAGCCGTCACGCACATCGCGGCATCGTGCAATCGCGGCCAACTGTTGGGCGACCCCAACTACAAGGCCATGGACGGCAGCATGGTACTCTGGGACACAAGGGAGCTTCGGATCATTCTGGAACGGCACAAGGTCAAGGCGCTGCTGCAAGGACACAGCCATAACATCGAGGAGATGCGGTATCACGGGGTTTGGTACCTGACGAGCGCGGCTGCGAGCGGCGCGTGGTGGGCGGGCGACTGGGTTGGTTCGCCGCCCGGCTACACGGTGTTCCGCTGCGACGGCGACAAGCTGAGCTGGGAGCACGTCGAGTTTTCGTGGGAACCGCGGCTCGAAGAGGCCGATACCCTCGAACGCAAGAAGCTCGACGAGTTTCAGGCTTTCCGGCGAGAACAGCAACGGCTGCTGGAAAAAGAGCGGGCCGGGATCAGGTAGCCGCAATCGGCAGGCATCCGGCGGATCCGAGGTACATCACTGCTTTACGGGCGGTTCGGCAAACGCGGACCGGTCGTCTCGACGGTCGGTTTGGGTACGTGGGCGATCGGCGGTCGTGATTGGGGGAAAGCCGACGACGAGGTTTCGGGACGAGCCATCAACAAAGCCCTCGACTGCGGGATGACGCTGCCGGACACAGCCGACGTGTACGGATTCAGGCGTTCGGAGGAACTCACCGGCAGGGTGCTGGAGGACCGTGGGCGACCCGATGTAATCACCGCCACGAAAGCCGGCAACGATTTCTACGATGCCACCAGCGCCGACGACAAGGGGTATGGACCGATCATGCAGAACTACGACAGGGAGTACCTATCTCGGCGTCCGAGAAAAGTCTGAGGCGGCTGCGGGTGGAGATTGTCGACATCCTGCAACTGCACAGTCCGGATTCGCACGGCCGGAACGCGACGATCCGTGGGACGCGCTTTCAACGCTCAAGAACCAGGGCAAGGTCCGCCACGCGGGTTGCCACGGCACGGCAAGCCGGCACCCGCCAAGGCAGCAGACCCTACGCCGACAATGATCCCTCGTTGCACATGCCTTGCCCCCTCGCTGCTGCTCTTTCGTACTCGTCCGCCATCTTGATCCGCACCCCGAGAGGCGGATGGTCGTCGAAGAACACGACCTCCCACCAGGGCGGGGTGGGATCGTCGAGGTTGAGACGGCCAAGCTGTTCGAAGGCCGTGCGGTAGGCCTGGGGGTTGTCGGTCAGGCGGAGGGCATCGCCGTCGCATTGCCGCTCGAAACGGCGGCTGACGGCGTTGGTGATCGGCCCGATGATCAGCGGGAAGAGCGTTGAGATCAACATGACCTGCGGGAAGGCGGCGATGGCGGCGGACCAGTCTGCGGTGTCGCTGCTGCCGGCGAACGGGTTGAGCCGCCACCAGATCAGCGCGACCATCAGTGAACTGGCCACAGCGGACATGCCGATGAGCTTCCAGATGTGCCCGCGGGTGTGATGGCCCAGTTCGTGAGCGAAGACCACGGCAATCTGGTCGTCATCAAAGGAGTCGAGAAGGGTGTCGGCAAGGTACACGCGGCGCGAAGAGCCCATGCCGGCCAGCATCGCGTTAGCCTTCTTGGTATCCTTGCTGAGCTGCAGGTTGAAGATACCGGTGATGGTCATTCCGGCTCCGCCAGCCAGTTCGTTGAGCCGCTCGGCCAGGCTTGGCCGTTCGAGCGGCTTGGAGGGATAGAACAGCGGCAGGATCACCAGGGGGAACACCTTGGCCAGTCCGATGCTGAGCAGCATGACACCGAGCCACACCCACACGCCCCACCATGGGCCGGTGTACCACATTGCGGCGTAAAGACCCCCGAGCACGATGCCGCCGATGATTGAGCCTACCAACCACGCTTTCACCTGGAATAGCAGCCAAGCCGCCGGCGTCTGATTACTGAGTTTGAAGCGATGCTCGACGACAAAGCCGCGGTAATAATTCAGCGGCAGGCCAACCAGCACGCTCCCGCCCAGCATCACGACCGCCGCTACCAGAAGCCCCAGCCAACGAGATCCGCCCGGCAGACCCAGCCATTGGACCACATCAGCGGCGATCAGGCACCAGATAATCCAATATACGAGGGAAATCGCCAGATCCGCCAGATGGATGCGACGATTAACGCGGTTGTACGCCTGGATCTCGGCGGGATCGCGGTGCGGGATCACGGCCGGCGAAGGTTCCATCAACGATTGAGACAAGGGCTGGTCACTCATGTCCAAAGGATAATCGCCGGCCGCCGAATTGAGAAGGTCCCGCTGTGCTGCCGGCCGGTGACGCCTGGTACGGGCTCACGGCATCCGCGGTTGTCCGGGCCTTGGCAAGTCCGACGCGCCCCTATGCCGGCACACGGCCTCAGCCGGGCAGGGCAGGCCTGTTTGCAGCCTTCTGGTCTGCCGGAGCGGTTACCGGACCGGGCATCAGCCTTTCGACCTCCTTGACTCGATCGCCGTATCTGCGTTCGATGTCCCGGCGAGTCGTGGCGTGCATCTCCAGCGGCTTATCACCGACTTTCATCACGACGCGCACAATCTGGCCGTCGTCATCAACATAGATTTCATGAACCGGCGGAATAAGCCCCTCGCTTTGCTCGATCAGCGTGGCTTCCTTGCCGCCCGGCATGGTCTTGCGACCGACGAGCCGGAAGGTCTGCAATGACAACCCTCGCCGGGAGCTGTCGAACCATGAGAAAGCGTACAGCTCGGTCTTCTTGAGATCGACAATCGACGGAAAGAGCAGGTCCCAGGGAGCCGATGCGTAGGTCTGATCGACATCGAGTTCTTTCTGCGTCATCTGCGGCCCGAAGGATTTGCCTGCATAGCCGACAAGCAATTTGGTCTCCTGCCGTATGCCGCTTTCGATGTCCTGCGAGATCTCCCTGCGTCCACCGCCCTTGGGTGGCGGCGAGATCGCGATCAACCGGCTCTCCCATCGTTCGAACGACAGATTAGAGGTGACGAACATATCCTGCTGCATGAGGGCAATGCTTTGATCGGGTCGGAAGAACCACGCCCACTTCGCCACGGTGACGCCTTTCCGGTGTTCGACCGTTCGCGGCTCCATACGAATCTGCATGAATCCGATCTCGACTCCGCCCTCAAGACATCGCAGGAACACTTCCCGCGGCTCGCGGCCGACCACGTCCAGTGCCCCGGACCGCACCAGATCGAGCAACGCGCTGCCCCTTCGCAAGGCGTCCCGAATCTGCTCCTCTTGAGCCTCAGACCTCAGTACCTCGAAACCTGTGACAATCTTGTCGAAAACATCGATGGCCGCTTTCTCGTCGGACTGCGGGGCCGCAAAGACCAGCGTGAAGTATTCGGAGGGCTTGACGCGAATCATGGCCTGCAAGCGAATCATCGGAACGCCGCGTGCGGTCATCAGCGCCTTGCAGCGCAGGATCTCGCGAGATCCGACGGTCGATCTGTCGGTTTTCGCGACGGTGATGTCGGGATAGGTCTCCTGCATTTCGCCGATGACCATCTCGGCGAGCGCTTCCGGATCGAGCGCCCGCTCGGGCTTGCTCTGACGAACGCCCAGCGACCAGCGGCCGTTGACGTCCACGAAGCGGACGATCTCCACTTCGTTGATCGTCTCCATGAATCGCTTTTCGCGGAGTGTCTCGCAGCCGGTCGGGGGGGTTATCGCAAACCCGAAGCTTCCATCCACGTATCGCGCCCCAAGCGTCGCGGCGAATGCGGGAGGTGAATCGGCGGCATCCTGGGCGAGAACAACCGACAGGCTGCCCGACAGTAAAACCGCCATCACCAACCCTGCCGCACAGCCAAAGCTAACGTTCTTTCGTAGCCCCATCATTGCAGCACTTCTCGCATCCTGGCCCCGATCAAGGACAATTACCGGCGCAAACCTGGCCCGACGCCCGGCTGTTCCTCGGCTTCAGAAGGCGGCTGCACGCGCTTGCGCCATTGCCTTGCGTCGTGGGACACGGCAAGCAGCTCGTCGCCGTCGTCGAAATACATCAACATCGGCTCCGGATCGTAATCCATCATCAATCGTACAGTCCGCGCCGGCTCCCGCATGGGCGTGCCCGGCACGGGTGTCCTGCCCAGAGGCTTGATCACACAGTAGGCCACGCCAGCCGTAAACGTGTCAATGGTACTGACGACCACCGATCTCTGGCTCGAGCTGCCGGCCGTCCTTGCGCACAGCTCCGTAAGGAGCGGCCCCGAGGCAAAGGCATCATCCACCTCGATCTCCTCGGTTCGCGATCCGCCGAATGCTTTGACAATCCGAGTCACCTGCCGACCTTCGGCGTCGGAGTGTTCAGTCTGCTCAATACTCTTTTCTCCGGCGTCGCTGCGCTCGAACCTGTACAGGTATTCGACGCCGTTTTCCGCCAGACGCCATCCCTCCGTCACCACTATGCGAGCGTGTCCGCGCCACCGGGGATCATAAACCCAACGGCCCGTGACCTCCCACGGCAGCTCGGCATTGTCGGAAGACCGGCGGCAGGTTTCGATCCAACTGCCCAGACCGAGCGCCGGGGCCTCGACGTTGAAACGCAGCCTCCTGCCCTCGCGACGTCCCAGCAGGGATGACATACCCTCCTTGCGGCAATCCTTGATCAACCTTCGGGCAGCATCGATGGCCGATTCCAGATCGACCAGCTCGTCGTAAGATTCAACCCGAGCCGTGGCCGCGATTGAATCACACAGCTCTCGGACGGCAGTTCCGGCTTCCGCGTCATGCCGTCCCACCATCAGGAGGGCCGTATGCTGATCGGTCTTGACGGCGACCAAGTGGACCGTCGGCTCCTTCCCCGGAGTGATCACAAGACTGGCACGCGCCGCCTGGCGCCCGCCCGGATCGAAAGGCTCCAGCGGTTCACCCAGTCTCACCTGCTGAAGAAGCGACATGGCCCCGTCCTCCACCAGGTCGTTGACCTTCCGACGGGCGATCAGCGGGACGCGGAACAGATCGAGGTACCAAGCAGGTGCCGTTTGCCTGCTCATGAGGCGCACGCGAGGGAGCCCCCGCTCGATTGGACCGATAAATCGAGCTCCGCGTGGGATGTCGAAGCTGATACCCGCGGCGGCCATAGCTTCCGCAGGGTCCGGGTCGAGCCCAATCGATGTCAGTTCGACGGTCTCGGCCACTCGTTGGACGAGAAGCTGATCCGTCCTTCGCGACGGCAAGGCGGTTTCGAGCAACACGCCGACGACCTCTCCCCCCGGCCCGACAGCGGCCCGTCCAAGGCAAAAGGGTGGCTTGACGCCCACCGCGCCCAGCCTCTTGGCCATGGTCGCAGTCACCCCGGGGAATGCCCCCACTTGTGCCGTCTCAGGCTCCTTCTCAAACAGAACATCGGCCCCCAAAGCGTTTGAGAATGAGTCAAGGGCCCGGAGGCTGGCCGACGCGGCTAAACCCTCAGAGGAGGGTGGACCTCGAAAAACGTAAAGTCGCCTCTGACGCCCTTCCGTCTCTCGATCTTCGACGGCGATCACAGTGCCAGCGGGGCAAAGAGCCTTATCGAGGGTCTGCCATCCCAACGGCAAAGATACGGATAATTGCCCCTCGGGGTAATGAACACTGGACCCGAGCTCGATCAGCTTTGTTTTTTCCCGGTGCCAGATGAGGAGTTGGGCAGCCCCTGCGGCCAGCAGGAGCAGCGCAATGGCAGCCACGAGCCTTCTCAGGGGCTGTCGGGGGCGCTGAGCGGAATGCACTTCGTACATGCGTCGGCATCTTAGCGCTTGCGGTCAACCATTGCAAACAAAGGGCTTCCATCGAGCGTAAGCGGTATTGACGCAGGCCGGAGCATGGCTTACATTCGCAAAAGCGATGCCTCTGCCAAGGTGTTATTCAGCCACCGCTGCGGCTCGGGCCGGGGAAGGGGTCAGCCCGTACCCGGTACCCGGGGCCCTGTTCACTGGACGGGGAAGGTCCGCCACGCTGACGCGAAGTCCCCTTTCCGCTGGCACGGTCGCCCGCCCGCACAACTTGGCAGCCTGCCCGGACATTGTGGAGCATTGGCGATATTGGACAAAGGAGGTTCACCTGTGCAGATCTCCGTAACGGGCCGCCACATAGAGTTCACTGAATCCATGCGGCAGTACGCGGAAGAAAAACTGAGCAAGTTGGCAAGGTTCTATGATCGGATAGACAGGGTTGAGGTTGTGCTCGAACAGGAGCCGACGAAACATCGGTTGGAAGTGGTGATGCATGCGGATCACAAGACGACTTTCGTCGCCCAGGTTGAAGCCGGGGAGTACCACGAAGCCGTCGATCTGATCGTGGAAAAGCTGGAACGGCAGCTTAAGAAGCATAAGGAGATATATCGCAACCGCAAGCACCAGTCCTGAGCAGGGGCCGGGCCGGCGGGCGTTCGGGTTCGATACCCGAGCCGACGCATATACCCCCCAAGGTGTACAAACATGAAACTGTCGGATTTTTTTGTACCGGAAGCGGTCATTCCGGAATTGAAGGCGACGGACCGCAACGGCGTGATTCGCGAATTGACGGCTTCGCTGGCCGCAGCGGTCGGCATGGACGAAGCCCAGGCCGCGGCGATCAGCAAGGCCGTTATTGCCCGTGAGAATCAGGGCAGTACAGGTTTCGGGAAAGGGGTCGCGGTTCCTCACGTGAAACACCCGGCCGTCAAGAGAATCATGGCGACCCTGGGCCGCTCAAGCACCGGCGTTGATTTTGCGGCGCTGGATCGGGCACCCGTGTATATTGTCGTGCTTTTGCTGAGCCCCCCGGACAATCCGGATCAGCATCTGGCATCGATGGAGAACATTTTCAGGCACCTCCAAAGGGACAACTTCCGGCGTTTTCTGCGGCAGGCGTCCACGAAGGAGGAAATCAACGAGAACATTCGGGAGGCGGATGAGCTTCCCGGCGGATAAGCGGATCGATGTCCGAGCATCGACTTGCCGCGACGGCAAACGGCGCATGATCCGGCGGCTTTTTATGAACGAGACGGCTGTGCCCGAAGCATCTCGACGCGTGACGATCGAGAATTCTCTTGGGTTGCACATGCGACCCACGATGCAGTTCGTCGATCTGGCGAATCAGTTCCGGTCGCGTGTCGTCGTTCGGAAGGGTAAGCACGCGGTCGACGGCAAGAACCCGATGGAGATGATGCTTCTGGAGGCCGTGCGCGGCACCGAGCTTGAGATTCAAGCGGCGGGGGCCGATGCGGAGGACGCGGTGGAGGCGCTGGCCGCTCTGGTGAAATCGGGATTTGGGGAACAGTGACCGAGGCCGCGCCGCCTTAGGTTGATCGAACAAGGTTGAGAACGTGTCGACCGAGAATAGATGACCATGGAGATCAAGAAGGGAATCGGGGTCTCTCCAGGCGTCACGATCGCCAAGGCGGTGGTGCTGGACGCCGAGGAGTACCGGATTGCCCAGAAAACGGTCTCGGTGGATGACATTCCGGCCGAACTGGAGCGGTTGAGGAGCGGTTTCGACGCGTCGCTGGCCGAGTTGCACAGTCTCCAGGAAGTCATGGCCCGGCAGTTAGGGCCTGACATCGCGGCCATTTTCGATTTTCATTACGGCGTGCTCAGTCAAGACCGTTTGTTCGAGCAGATCGCCGCGTTGATCACCCAGAAGAACTACTCGGCCGCCTACGCGGTTCGTGAGGTGCTTCGCGGCTACCAGCGGAGATTCCTGAACATGAAGGACCAGCTCCTGCGCGAGCGGGTCCGGGACGTCAACGACATTGAACGGCGGCTGCTGAGGCACCTTTGCGGCCAGAGCGGCGAGGAACTGAGCCTTCTGACCGAGCCTTTCGTACTCGTCGCCCACGACTTGACCCCATCGCAGGTCGCCAACTTAAGCCAGACCAAGGTGAGCGGCGTTGCGATGGATGCCGGCGGCCTGACCAGTCATGCGGCGATCGTGGTTCGATCGATGGGCATCCCTGCGGTCATGGGGCTCAAGGACGTATCGACGCGGGTGTCCAAGAGCGACACGATCATTCTGGACGGCACGAAGGGACTGGTGGTCGTTCGGCCCGACGCGGACATGCTTCAGGAATACCGGGTCGAGGAGGAGCGTATCCACGCCCTGGCCAGCGACCTGATCGAGCTGCGCGACAAACCGGCGGTCACCACCGACAACATCAAGATCACGCTTCTGACCAACATCGAGTTTCCCTACGAAGCCAAGACCTGCCTGGAAAAGGGTGCCGAAGGTATCGGCTTGTATCGGACGGAATTCCTCTACCTGCGGAGTGAGGCCGAGCCCACGGAGGAGGAGCATTACGAAGCCTATCACACCGTGATTCAGGCGGTCGGCGATTACCCGGTCACCATCCGCACACTGGATTTGGGGGCCGACAAGTACACGCAGTCACAGGCTCGCGAGCCCGAGCGAAATCCTTTCCTCGGCTTGAGGTCGATCCGCTACTGTCTGCAAAACCTTGATCTGTTCAAGACCCAGCTCCGGGCGATCCTTCGTGCTTCGGTGGAGGGTGACGTGAGGATCATGTTTCCGCTGATTTCGAGTCTGATGGAGCTTCGGCAGGCGAAGATCGTCCTTGGAGATGCCATGGAAGACCTGGAGGAGGCCGGTATCCCCTTCAGGCGGGACATCCCGGTTGGTATAATGGTAGAGACGCCCGCGGCAGCCTTGCAGATCAAGGAATTGCTGAGAGAGGTGGACTTTATCAGTATCGGGACCAACGATCTGATCCAGTACACCCTGGCGGTCGACCGAAGCAATGAACGGGTGGCCTCGCTGTATACGGCCAGCCATCCGGTCGTCCTGAGGATGCTGCGGGACATTATGCGGGCCGCGGAGAGGGCCGGAATTCCTTATAGCATGTGCGGCGAAATGGCCGGGGAGCCGATGTATACGTTGTTGCTGCTGGGCATCGGACTGCGGCAGTTCTCGATGGCCCCGAGCGACATCCCGGAGATCAAGAAGATTATCCGGTCCGCTTCGATTGCCCACGCGGTCCGCGTGGCGAAGCGGGCGCTCTCCTTCGATACTGATCGGCAGGTAAGCAACTACCTGCGGGATGAGACGAGGAAGATCTGGCCTGAATTCATGTAAATGAGTCCGGCCGCACAACGAGACGCTGAGCCACGCCTTGGGGTGTGGTTGCACAATACGCAGGCCCTTGATCGACCGCCGTAAGTCGGTCAACGGCAAGCCGGCTCGCGCGTTACGATGCCGGCGCAGCCAAGAGACTTTTGGAGTCAGTAATCAAGACGAGGACATAGCAAACGAGTTGCAGTACAGAGTGGCGATCCGCTTCGTGATCGACGGGGACATTCGGTTCATCTCGCATCACGATACCATGCGTCTGTTTGAACGGGCGCTGTCGCGGGCACAATTGCCGGTGAGATTCTCGCGCGGCTTCAATCCGCGCCCCAGGTTGTCGCTGCCGCTGCCGCGAGCCGTGGGCATCGCCGGCGCGGCCGAGTTACTGGTGGTGGACCTGGAAGAGCCGTTGGATCCGGCGGTGGTGCTTGACAAGCTCCGCGAACAAATGCCGGCCGGGTTGACTCTGAGCGAAGCCCGGTCGATCGCCGGCAAACATCCGCCCCAAGCAGTGAGAGCCGATTACGCGTTGGCCCTCCCCCCGGATCGGGCGAAGGAAGTGGGCCAGAGAATGAAAGATCTTCTGGCGGCTTCAATGTGGAATATCCAGCGATCCGGACCCGGGACGAAACGGCCTAGGGAACTCGACGTACGGCAGTACCTGGCGGGCGGCGCGGTTTGTGAGGGGATTCTGCGATGGACGGTGCGGGTCACCGGGGCCGGGTCGCTGCGACCGGCCGAGTTGCTGGCCGCCGTCGGCTTGCCGCCTCAGGACTGGCAGCATCACGTTCGCAGAACCAGCGTCGAGTGGTCGTTCTAGTGCAGCCGTCATCCGGCCGCCGGCACGTCCGTCCACGACCGGCAGATGCAGACAATCGCCTTCCACTCAGTACCTGCCGCTCCTACTGACAGGGACGTCGTGAGAGCAGGAAACAATGACTGAACACGAAAACCAGACACAGAACAATCAGACCGGGAACGAACATCAATCATTACCACGAACCGGACGGCGCCGCAGCCGTCGATCGCGCCGCAAACACCGGCCGGACGATCAGCAACAAGCCGCAGCCGTACAGGGGCCGCCGGAAAGCGAACAAGTCGCGGCTTCCATCGTCACCGGCACGGTGGAGTCGGACACGGCATCGGGTTCCGAAGCAATCGAGCCCGTATGGACGGGATCGCCGGTCCGGCACGAGTCATCCAGGGTCGAACGTCCGCTGGACAACGTCGCGGCGTCCGGCGAATCACTTGCAGAAAGCGGCTCAAGTGAACAACCTGTGACGGAAACGGCACCGCCTGCCGAGCGTCGCCGGCGATCGCGCCGCGGCGGGCGCGGCCGACGCCGCAAGCGGCAGAATGCAGAGGTTGCCGCAGCCGGCCAAGCGCAAGGCACAACGCAGGGATCAGCAGCGGTTTCGGAGACTGTCGCCGTCAAGTATCCGCCCAGGCGAGACGGCCCGCCCCAGCACACCCCAGCCCGGCAACAGCACGAACCGGAGGATGAAGATGAGGACAACGAACAGGCTTCGGGAACCGGCGATCGCATCATGCTGATCAATGCCGCAGACGGCGAGGAATGCCGCATCGCGGTCGTGCACCAAGGCAAACTCGAGGAACTGTTTATCGAGCGGGCCAGTGCCGAGTCGCACGTGGGCAACATCTACAAGGGCCGCGTCACGAACGTTGAGCCGAGCATCCAGGCGGCGTTCGTGGACTTCGGACTACCCAAGAACGGATTTCTTCACATCTCTGATCTGCAGCCCCAGTACTTTCCCAACGGGCGAGGACACATGGAGGAAGTGGGACGCAAAACCCCCCGGCGAGAGCGACCGCCGATCCAGAAGTGCTTGCGACGGGGGCAGGAAGTCCTCGTGCAGATCATCAAGGAAGGCATTGGCACCAAGGGGCCGACGCTCACGACCTACATTTCCATCCCGGGCCGTTACCTGGTCATGATGCCGGGAATGAACAAGCTCGGCGTCTCCCGCCGGATCGAGGATGAAGAGGCACGGCGCAAGATGCGACGGCTTCTTGACGAACTCAATCTGCCCAAGAACATGGGCTTTATTCTGCGGACAGCCGGTCTCGACAAGACCAAACGCGAGCTTCAGCGAGATCAGATGTACCTGCAGCGGCTCTGGAAGCGCGTCGCCCAGAAGATCAAGACCGAGCGAGCGCCCTGTGAGCTTTACCAAGAATCAGACCTGGTGATCCGCACGATCCGCGACGTGTACTCCGCGGATTTTGCGAAGATCATCGTGGATAACGAGGCCACGGCGGAAAAAGTGCGCGACTTTCTGGCCATCGCCATGCCGCGCAGCAGCGCCCCGGTCGAGGTTTACCGGAGCCCCGAGCCGCTCTTCCACAAGTACGGCATCGAGGCGGAAATCGAGAAGATCAATGCCCGTCACGTTCCGCTGCCGTCGGGCGGGTCGCTGGTGATCGACTCAACCGAGGCGATGGTCGCGATTGACGTCAACAGCGGGCGGTTCCGCGAACACGAGGACGCCGAGGAAACCGCTTTCCGGACGGACTTGGAGGCGGCCGAGGAGATTGCGCGACAGTTGCGGCTTCGAGACCTTGGCGGACTGATCGTTTGCGATTTCATCGATCTGGTGCAAGAAAAGCACCGTCGGGCGGTGGAACGGGCTCTTCGGGAAGCCCTGAAGAAACACAAGGAGCGGGCCAAGTGTCTGCGTATGAGCCAGTTCGGCATCATCGAGATGACCCGGCAGCGTATGCGGCCGTCGATCAAGCGGAGCATCTACCAGGATTGCCCGCACTGCCGCGGGTCAGGTCTGGTCAAGAATCCGGAATCGATGACCCTTGATATCATGAGGCTGCTGCGTCTGGCGGCAAACCATGAACTCGTTGAGACGGTCGAGGTCCGGGTGGCGCCCGAGGTTGCCTTTCAACTCCAGAACCGCAAACGGGCCGCCATCCACGACATCGAACAGCAGACCGGCCGACACATTGTCATCCGCGCGGACAACAACATCGGACTTGATCAGTACGTTTTCTCCTGCTTCGACAAGAGAGGGGGCGCCATTCGGGCACTGGACATGGCGGAGGCGGCCGGCTCATCGCCCGCAAACCGCGGAAAGCATTCGCCCCCGGTCCAGCCTGATAACCAGCATCGCGACCGCGACTCGGATCGGGATCGGGACCAGGATGAGAACGTCTTTGAATAGGGACTTCGCCGTCTGGGACAATGGTTCGCCCGAAAGGTTGCGACGACGAGCCGGATACTTGAGACCAACAAGTGATGTGACCTTGCCGTCCGGCGGTTCGATCACTTGGTCCGATCAACTCGCCGGCTTCGTCGCGGGTGGGTCGTCGGCATATTCGACGATGGACATAGCCAAGTCCCAATCGGGCTTCGCAACGCCGTCAACATAAGCTTCGCCGGGCAAATCCTCGTTCAGCTTCCAGGTGTTCGAACCGGGGGAAGTCCATTCGATATAGTACGTCCTCCCGGGCGTCAGCGGCACATCACCCTTGGACCAGATCGCCGCCGCCCGACCCTGGAAAGCCAACGGCAACCCGTAGCAGGACTTGGCCTTGCCGATCGGTTTACCGCCGGGCTTATCGTAAGTTTGAAAGACGAAGGGCAGTCGCGGCGGGCGAGTGTCACCCGTGGCGTAGATCACGTCCACTCCGGCCAAGCCGATCCCGCTCGCTTTGAACGTCTGGCCATGACGCTTGGCACTGCCAACAAGTTGCTTGAGATCGGGGTCCCCTACCGGCGCGTGGTTGACGATCGTTCCGGGCTGCCCACCGCTGATGTAGGCGAATGCATCGAGATCTCTCCGCGGCACATCACCTATGAAAACATGCCCATTCGCGTAGCCGTCGCCCTTATCGTTCCGTACCACCAGAGCGAAGCGTTCGGACTGCGAGCTGGAGTCTCGCCAAAGTCTGATGGCGTAGGTCCGACCGGGGATGAGAGTCATTTCACTGCTGCGGAATGAGACATGAAAGATATGGATGATCGGGTCGGTGGTGCCCGACAGATGGCGGCTACGAACGGGTGAGATTCTCTTCCAGGTCGAAGGCGGGCCGTTGTTGGTTTCGTACACGGCGTAATTGAGGTTGAGAATCTGGTGATCGCCCGACTTGTCGGCCAGCCTGGTCGCGATCCGGGTGACGTAGGGGGTCGTCGCCACGAATGTCTGGTAGAAATCGTCGCCGTTAACAAAAGGTGATTTGCCCCACGCTTGGTATCCCTTGGCGTCGTACATGACCGAGTAATGAGCGGGGGTTTCGAGCCTGGCTTTCTGCAGCTTGCCTGCGCCATGGGGGATCTGCAAATTCATGTCACAACTGAAGGCGGGAATGCCGTCGTAGGAAAGCGTGAACAGTGCATAGGTTCCGGCCGGGAAGCCGGTTGATGGTTCCCTGCCGGGAATCGAGAACCATCCGGCCGGCGTATGCGCGGTGCAGGCTCCCGCGCCGAAGCCGACGTCGAGTTGGCCGACGTAGACCTTTTCTTCGCTCCAGCCGTGCGGGGCAGCTTGTTGCCCGGTGACCCCGGCCGTGATCATCATCCCTTCCACGGCCTCGGCCCCCGCCGCAGAGACCGTCGCCCCTGGAACGAGAACACAAACCAACATCAGCTTGGACAAGTCAAATCGTCTTATCATGAGTCACTCCACATCAAGTCCGGGCCGGGAACAGACGCCCAGGGGATAGCCTAGCTCCTTTACGTGAGACTACCCAGCCAATTGCTTCAGGATCTCGACGGCCGCCTCGACCATCATCTCGCCCCCGCCGGGCTGGAGGCGTGAGTTTACCGTCTCATAGCTGCCCTCGGCAAAAGCCTTACGAGTGGGAATATAGGCGGGAACGTCATTGGCCAGTTCGATCACCAGGGTTGTCCGGAACGGCGAGGACTTCTTGATCGCCAGACCGTGCTCGACGAACACCTCGCCAGGCAAGGTCACTATCGCCAGATCGCCTCCGAGCCGAAATGCCTGCACCTCAAGCGGTATCGTCGTGCCCGGGTACCGAGCCAGATCGACGATCTTGCAGGCTTCGACCTCCTTCAGAAATGGCAGCTTGCCGGTGCCGACCAGGGCCACGTCCTTGGCGGCCTGGGCTTGTTGCTCTTGGGTGTACTGTTGTTTCGGAGCGTGTACCGTCGTGGTTTTCGCTGCCAGTGGTGCCGCTTCGACCGGCCGTGCCTTGGGCACCTGAGCGATCACGGTTTTAGCCAGCAACTCACCGATCTCCTCGGCCTTCCGCCGCCCTTCGACCGTTACGTCGATATGGTTCACGTCGCCGCAAGTGCCGGTGCCGAAAAAGGACATCAGATCGTTGCCCAACGAGGCACGCAACGTCTTCTCGAGGTAGAAGGGATAATCGGCTGAATAGAGCGTGCCACCGGTGGTGTCGAGGTGCAAAGCGAAAACCGTCAGGCAGGCCTTGAGCTTCCGGTCCTCGGCCGCCTTGAGCAGCACGATGCCGACCTGGGGGTCGATCGGCCCGGCCACTCGGACGATGTCCGGGTTCTTCTGCCCGGGGTTGAAACGCACGCTGCCATCTTTCATATGGAATCGGCGGTTGAAAGACAGGGGCGGATCCTGCTCGATCGTCGCCGCTTCGAGAACGATCGATGAGGCTGATTCCGCGGCCTTTGAAACCACCTGTCCGATCTTCTCAATCAGTTGGGCGTGGTAATCAACGATTTCGCATGGATCTTTGCCATATTTGGCCACCGCCTGCTCGTGGAAGTGTTTTCGCAAGGGTCCGTAGAACAGCGGACCGGTGTGTGTATGGGTGCCGGTAATGACGATGTTGTCGGCCGGGATTCCTGTTCTGACGGCCACGAGCCTGCGGGCCGGCTCTGAGACGCTTCGGGGCACGGCGATCAGGTCGCAGAAAACGAACGCCGCCTTGACATCTCGCTGACCCAATACCAGAGCCTTTGCCTTGAGCGGATCATGCGTACCAGTGCTCTGCCTTTCGAGGAAGTAACCGCTGAGCCGATAGCCAACCGGCGGTGTGATCTCCACCTCGGCCATGCCGGCGATCAAGTCAGCAGCGGTACTTGCCGACGGACCGACCAAAGCCGCGAATGCCAGCCAAACGGTTGCTCTTGAGGTGCGTTTCATGGTTATGCTCCTGCCGATCATCGCCGCCTCACGCGCAGGGGGGGCCATCAGCGGTCCCGCAACCGCCTGGCTGGCACGCCGACGTACACACCCATCGGTTCGGTATCCTTCGTCACGACCGCGTTGGCGCCGATGACGCAGCCCCGGGCGATTCGGGTGTTGGCAGCAATGGTCACGTTGGCGGCAACCCAGACGTCTTGTTCGAGCGTGATCGGTCCGGCTTTCTCGCCCGTCAGCGACATGGGCTTATCGGTGATCTCGTCGTGGTGGCCGACGGTCGCGAAGACCGCGTGAGCCGCGATGTTGCAGTACGGCGAGATGGTCAGCCCGCCCCAGCCGTAGAGCACGCAGTTCGGGGCGAAATGGCAGTGGTGCCCGATCTCGACGAAGCTCGATTCCCAGTCACCGAGCGAGATGTAGGCTCCCGGAAAGAACTCCACGTGGTCGCCGATGATGAACCGCCCGGCCGAGCCCTGGATGAAGCAGTTGGGGTAGAAGGTCACGTTTGACCCGATTTGGCACATCCGCGGCCGTCCGAGCATATGGAAGCCTCGCATGAAGGTCACGTTGTCCCCGACCTCTATGATCTCGGGGTGCTCGAAGAAGGCATCTGTCGCGATGCGAACGTTCCGGCCACACGACTTAAAGCGAGCTGCGTAGTCCGCGACAGCGGGAACACTCATGTTTGTCACACTCCGGGCGACTCTGCCTGCTCCCGAACGCCCCATTGCCTAACCGGGGTGCCGACGGCTGTCAATCGAGATGCTCGCGATGGGCGTAACGTGCCGCTCGGCGAACCCACTCCAGCCGATCGATGGGTAGCAGGCCGTAGTTGTAGACGTCAACCGACCGGACACCCAGCCTGGCAGCGCCGGCGACGGCGCTGACGAAGGCCTCGGCGCTGGGACATTGCGGGGAGCACGCATTGAATGAAAGCTCGACACCGGCCATGCTGCCGGTGTCGCCGCGGACCTCGTGCACCAGCGTTTTCATCGCATCGTCGCCCGAGTAGGAGCACGGAGCCAGGAGGCCGTCGCAGGCACCGGCGATCGACCGCCAATCCGCGGCTGTCATGTAGTGGTCGCCGACGCGATGGACGACGACACGAACGGATGAGGTCTGTTTGAGAGAGGCGACAAGCGATGCAATCTGCCCGCTCCGCCAGTCGACGAACGCCGCCAAATCAGGGTTTTCAGACAAGTACGATTCTCGCGAAGAAGCCTCGAAATCTCGATCGGAGAGGATCGCGGTGAGGCCTTCCATGGCCGCCGAAGCTGCCGCCTCAACGTTGACGCCATCTCGCTCGGCCGCTTGACGGCAGGATTCGCAGAAACAGAGGTTGCAGAGGAACTCCCCCACCGGCCCGAGAACGACACCAATCTTGTGATGCGCGTGGGAATGGAGCTTCTCGGGAAACGACGGTCGCTCAAGCTCGACTGTGTCGAACAGGTAATGCGTGGTCAGATCCTCCACCAGCGCGCGCAGGTACTCGCGAACATCCGGATTGACCGGGCAAAGCCAGTTGACCGAGGAATCCCCGAAAACGTCCTTCATGGCAAAGGCCGGGTACTTGGCGACCATGGCCGAACCGTGGCAGCAGACGGTCCAGGCCCGCAGCTTGAGTCCGAGCTTGTCACAGGCCTCGGAAACGGCCGCCAGTGGATTGCTCTTTTTCAGCCAGGGCGCCACCACCGGCCGGATTCGGGTCGCGGCATACAACTCCGGTTTGGGTTGGAACTGAGCCCCGCCGGGCGAGCGGAAGGTTCGAGGGGTCACATCCGGATGCGGCCGGAGTTGCTCGATGCTATGGTAAGTCACCGCCAGCGAAACCCCGGTCACGCCGGCTTCGCCCTTGAGCCGATCGAGAGCCCGGTCGATGCCCTCATCCACCAAGTCCCACGGATAGGTCCACATATTGACTTCAAACATGACGTAATCCTGCCTGTGGTTCGTCCCCGGCAACAACGAAGCGTCGTCTAGTCTATGAAGGAATAGTAGCGTAGGCTGGAAGAGCCTACCAGATCGCCCACCGGGATGCGTGCGACCGGGTCTGAGATCACGACCCGGGTCCTGGATCTCGGGCTGAAAGACACGGAGGCGGCAGATATCCGCACACGCCCAGACCGGCAAAGGATTTGCCTGGCGGATCGGGGACGAGATAATCATCCGGCGAGCGACATCAAACCGACCATCAGCCGAGGGTCGAGGGCCATCCTAAGGCGGAACGACTTTTTGCGGGCCGGAACCCAAGCGCTCTGCGATCAAGAAACATGCGCGCAAGCCGCACAGATGTCTGGCCGTAAGGTACCATGAAGGAGGCGAGCCGCCCAATCTGCACGTCCATACCTCGATGGGGCTAAATCGTCCGAAGGTGGGCTTATGGTGAGTACGGATTCCAACCGCATTTTGGGCATCCCTGCGCACGGCCAGCTTGTCGCTTAAGAAGAAACACCTCGCCGTCCTTGGGACACTTGAAGGCAACGTCCAGCGCGTTGTTGCGGCCACACTTGGGGCAGCGTTTGCCGCTGTCGGTCAGGGTTGATTTCTCGACCGGATCCAGAATGCCCTTGTCTGCCAGTTCGACGGGCAACCCCTCAATCACGTGCCCGCATTGGGAACACTTGCAGTAGACGACCCCAACGGCGTCTTGTTGCGTAACCGAGGCGGCCGGGCGCAACTGCATCACAATGGCAACCACGGCCCCAACCAACACGATACAGACGATGCCGTACGAGACGGGCGCCGGCACGCGGCGCAATGCCTCACCCAATCTGCTCATGATCAGCGTCCGCCTTGCGCATCAGGGGTTCTTGGTGAAGAGATCCCAATAGTAATAAAGGTCCGGAGCTCCCCCGGTTCCGCTTGTCGGACGCCGCAGGCCACGATAGAGTTGCCTGTCGGGATCGCGCACCGGCTTGGCATGGTAATCGGTAAACAGCACATTGAACGCAACGCCCTTGTGTGGCGCCTTCTCACCTCCACAGCCAATAAGATTGTCAGCAAGCAGCGCCTTGATATTCTCATTGCCAACGGTCGCCCCGGCCGCAGTCTGGCTCTCGACCCATTCCGCGTACAGATCCCGCCACACCTCGCGAGGATAGGAGTTCTTGCCTGCTTCTCTGGGCGACTTTTCCTCTGCGACGGGCGCCGCGTACATGTAACCACTCCAGGTGACATACGGATCTCTGCCTTCGATGAAGAAACCCGGCGCGCCGTAAACCGGATCGTCGTAGGCGTACTGCTCGTTACTGACACAGTAGTAGAAATCTAAATCCTTCCCACAGTACTTCCCATACAAAAGCCCTACGTTGCACAGAACCCGAACGTTTCTTGGCCCTCCCCTGTACTTAAGCGCATAGGTATAGCCAAGGCGCATCGGGAGATTCTGGCGGTGATCTGCGGCATACGTGGAGAATCCAAACCCCATCTGGTGAAGATTCGACAGACACACCGCCGTCTTGGCCTGTTCTTTTGCCCGCTGAAGCGAAGGGAGCAGAACCGCAATCAGCAAGGCCAAGATCGCCACCACGACCAGAACTTCGATGAGGGTGAAGCCCAGCCTGTGACGCTCCATCATCCTAAGGCGAGCCGCCTTTTTGCGGGCGGCAACCCAAACGTTCTGCGATCCAGAGACATGCGCGCAAGCCGCACAGATGTCTGGCCGTAAGGTTTTAGCGCCGGTTCGTCGCGAGAATCGCATGCGGTCGCTCCTATCTCACCATACCAATTGTTGCCCTGCGCCATCTGCCCCCTGTTTTGCCTCGCCTACCTTGTCTACACTATTTTCGTCATTTTGTCAACGGTTGTTTGGCCTGATTCACTTGTGCCAACCGAAATCTCTGTTACGCCTGGATTTGAGGCCAGGGATGCCGGGCGTGCAGCTCAGGATTGTTATTCATATTCAGCATGCAATTCAATCCTTGCTTTGAGGCCTGTAGATCGGGATCCCGTGCCCCACGCCCAATGCTCACCTCATCAGATGCCAGAGGTAGTCCAAGCGGCCGGACAAGACCAGCTTCCGGCCGGAAAACTTCATCACTTCGCGAATCTGTTGTCGGAACAGGGGATGATAGCAGTGTCGGGGGCAGTGCTTGCAGGCCGGCTTGGGATTGATCGGGCAACGTGAGCGTTTGTGAACAGCGTGGGCGAGCAGTCTTTCGCATCCCTGGCACAGTGTTACGGGTCGGCCCATCAAGGCCTTGACGTCGATCTCTTTGAGCGAGACTGTGGCGCGTGGATCGGCTTTGTGCCAGTAGGCACAGTAGATTTCGATGAAACGCACGAGCGTCCGCAGATCTCGCACCAGATGCCGATCAACGTTGTGCCCTGCGATATCGATCACATGCATGTTCCGCGTCTCCGGCCCGCAGCCACTTTATAGGCACGGCCGGCCAACGCGGCCACTTTATTGATCTGCCCGAAGCTTCCGCCACGAGAGCACGTCGCCTCGGATGCCGATCACCACGTCCGCTATCGGGACAGGCCGGCCCGTCCGCCGCCGAGCCTGAAGCGTCGCCATGAGTAGTCCGTTGCAGCACGGAACCTCCATATGCGCGACTACAATCTCGACCAGATCGTTTCGCTCAATGATGGCAGTGAGCTTGTCAACGTCGGCCTGTATGTCGTCGAACTTTGGGCATCCGATGACTACAGCACGCCCACGCAGCAGTCTCGATTGGAAGGCGGGAAAAGCCACAGGGACGCAATCGGCTGCGATCAGCAGGCCGGCCCTCTGCAACACTGGAGCCGTTGGATTCAGAAGGCGCAGCTTCACCGGCCAGTGAGTCAGCGTTGAGGCGGTTGGGCCCGTTGCGGAGGAAACTGGGCACTTTGGGGCGCCCGGCGAGCCGAACTGGATGAGCCGCGCCGACGGGCAGCCGCCGCCCGGCAGCGGCTCTGCCAGAGACTGGAACTGAGAACCTGGACAACTTCCGGCCACTGAGACTGGAGTGTGCTGGTCAGCCTGATGCTCCTTGCCCAGATGGGCCGCGACGGCCTCCTCGTTGAAGTCATCGGCCTCGCGGCGCTCGATGGTGATCGCGCCTTGTGGACAATGTCCCAGACACGCGCCGAGCCCGTCACACAGGTGGTCGGCGACGAGTTTCGCCTTGCCGTTGACGATGCGGATGGCACCCTCCTGGCAGGCGGGAACGCACAGACCACAGCCATTGCACTTATCCTCGTCGATGCTCACGACTTCGCGAATCATGGGGCGTCCTTTCAAAGAGCCGCCGACGTTCTATCCGCCGAGTTGATTCTGTCCTAACATATGGCTTTACAGGCCGCCGGAATCCTTGACCTGGGTCAAGGCGGCGCAATTTTGTTGTGCGAAGCCATGAGCGGAGACCTCGTCGACATTATCAGGAAGTGCCGATTCTTCGGCGGTCTTTCTGACTCCAGTCGCCGGAGAATCGCAAGTCTGGCTGTGAAAAAGCGTTACGGGAAGGGCACGATCATCTTTCGTCAGGGTCAACCGTGCCCGGGAATGTTTGTCGTAGGCCACGGGCATGTCCGTGTGTACAAGATCGCCCCGAGCGGCAAAGAGCATGTTCTGCATTTTGCGTCGGAAGGCATGACCTTCGCGGAGGTGGCCGCGATCGGAGGATTCGACTGCCCGGCGTATGCTGAGGCCTTGGAGGACACGGTCTGCGCCCTGTTGCCCCAGGAGGCGTTTCTGAAGGCGCTGCGATCCGATCACGATTTGTGCATCCAACTGCTCCAGGGAATGGCGGCTTGGGTGCAGCACTTGATCGGTCTTCTGGAGGACATCGTTCTGCGGGATGCGGCCGGGCGCGTGGCGCGACATCTGCTGCAACAGGCAGCGGGCAGCGGATCCGAGTTCGCTCTACCGATCCTGAAGAAAGACCTAGCCAGCCACCTGAATCTGACCAGCGAGACCTTGTCGCGTATCCTTCGACGGCTGGCTGAGAGCGCTATGATTGAGATGCCGGACCAGCAGAGTATCCGGGTGCTCGACCGGGGAAGGCTGGCCGAAGTGGCGGACGGTCTGCCTCTCGGGTAGTGCACCTGAGGAGGTGTCCCGAGCAGGGACCGAGCGGCGTTGAGGTGACCACGGGGAGACGACCGTATGCCGGCAGACATATTCGACGAGCACTCATGGCGATATGAAGCCATGGTGAACTGGCCGAAAAGGCTTGCCAATGAAGCCCCCTTCTATCGCAAGCTGTTTGCGGATGTCCAGGCGAGCCGCGTTCTGGACGCAGCTTGCGGCACGGGTCATCACGCCGAGATGTTTCATTCGTGGGGGCTTTCGGTCGAGGGCGCCGACATCAGCGAAGGGATGATCGAACGTTGCCGGGCACGGCTGGGCACCTCGGATCGGCTTCGATGGGTGGTACGGTCGTTCGACCGGCCCGCCGAGCCGGCGGGTGTTTTTGACGTGGTGCTGTGTGTGGGCAATTCGCTGTCCCTGGCGTCGGACATGGATACCGTTGGCCGGGCCATTGGGGCGATGCTTGACTCTGCCCGGCCCGGCGGCCTCTGTGTCATCCATGTGCTCAATGTGTGGTCCCTGCCCGACGGGCCGATGGTCTGGCAGAAGACGCTCAAGACGCAGCACGACGGCCGGGATCACCTCCTGCTCAAGGCCATCCACCGTTCGGGCACGGACACGCGCGTCGAAGTGCTCGACGTGATGCTGGACCAGCCAAGCCTGGAACGGTGGTCCGAATCGACCCCCCTGCTGCCCATCACTGCCGACGATCTCATCTCATTTGCGAAGGCCGCCGGCGCCTCGCAAGTCGAGACGTTCGGCGACTATCGGCGCACGCCCTACGATCGCACGACCAGCCCGGACCTCATTGCGGTATGCCGCAAGTGACCTGGAAAGGCATGACTTACATGGTCGACAGGGGCCCTTGCGCGCCCTATCGAGGGCATGTTACTCGCCCTGATTATCAATTCGATCAGAGACATTCCGGTCTTGATCCGGTGGGCCGGGCGAGCGCGGCGGTTCGCCGGGTGATCTCAGCCAGCCCTTGCGGCCGAAGTAATAAAGCATGGCAAGAGCGATCATCGCCATGAGGCCCAAGGCAAAGGGGTAGCCGAAATACCAAGTCAATTCCGGCATGTTCCACGGCGACCGGTCAGTCTGGAAGTTCATCCCATAGATGCTTGAGATGAACGTCAAGGGGATGAAGATCGTGGCGATGATGGTGAGGACTTTCATCACCTCGGTCATTCTTTGACTGACGCTCGACAGATACAGATCCATCAGATCCGAACCCAGCTCGCGGTACGTCTCGATGAAGTCAATCACACGGACGGTGTGGTCGTAGCAGTCGCGCAGATAGAGCCGGGTCTCATCGTTCACAAGCGGACTGGGATCGCGCACCAGCGAGTTCATTGCCTCCCGCAGCGGCCAGATGGCCCGCCGCAGCGTCATCAGGTTACGTTTGATCTCATGGACTCGGGCGGAGGTGCCGCTGGTCGGACAACCGAGAATCTCGTCTTCGAGCACTTCGAGGCGCTCGCCGGTCGTCTCCAGCACGGGGAAGTACCCATCGATCACGGCGTCGATCAGGCAATACGCGAGGTGATCGGCACCGGATTGCCGTACGTGTCCGACGGCGCGCCGGATTCGCTCGCGAACGGGGTCAAACGGATCGCCCGGCTGGCCCCCCTGGAATGTGACGACGAAGTTCCTGCCCAGATACAGGCTCAACTGCTCGGTGTCCAGATGATCGTTATAGGTGGCCATGTGGGCAACCATGAACAGATGGTTGGGGTAGTGCTCCACCTTGGCCCGCTGGTGGGTGTTGATGGTGTCTTCAACGGCCAGTCGGTGCAGGCCAAGAATGTCAGCGAGGCGAGCGATGGTCTGCACGTCGCCCAGTCCGTCGACATTGATCCAGGTGACCGGCCAGCGGGCAAGGTACGCCTGCACGTCGGCAACATCTCGAATCGCCTGCTCGCTACATCCATCGCTGCCGTAGGCAATGACGGTGATTACCGGCTTGGGTGCGGTCGGGTCGGCCACCAAGGTGCCGGGCGGCGACCCCGGCGGAGTTCGACGCTTCTGGCGTTTTCGGCGGGACACGTTATGCACCTCGCAGGCTTGCGACCTGCTCTACACGTGCACTCGGGGCGACTGGATTTGAACCAGCGACCTCTTGGACCCAAACCAAGCGCTCTATCCAGGCTGAGCTACGCCCCGAACACGGCCGCGAGCGGTGATGAGCCTGCGGCGTGCATACTATTAGACGCCATTGAAGGGTACAGGTCAATCCGGGGCCCGGACTGCGAGACCCTCAGGCTCTTCGACTGTGAGGCCGTTCAGAAAAGGGCGCAAGCAGGCGCGATATACTGCCGCAACGAGCGTTCTCGTTCATGGTTCAACGCGCAGAATGCGGAACCGACAGACGGTCCCCGGTGTCCCACCATTCCCGGCCCCCCGGCCTTGTTTTCATGGGCAAGTGCTTGGCGGCGGAAGGTCAGGGCCGCTGAAACAGCTCTGGAAGATGGCGAAATCGGCGACATCGACGTCTCCATCGCCGTCAAGATCGGCGTTCATACATGCGTCCGGAATCTGTGTCACGCCTCCGCCGGTCAGACACGATTGGAGGTGTCCGAAATCATCCTGGTCGACGTCGCAGTCCTCATCGAAATCAGACGCCGGCGGCTCGACCGTCACGTTAATGACCAGGTCGGTGCCGGAGTTTGATGCCTCGGGGGCGGTCACCGTGACCGTGCAGGTATTGAGACCCGGGTCCAGGGCTGCCGTGTTGTAGCTGACCGTGATAGGATCCTGTTCGCCTGAGCTGGTTCCGCTGTCGGGCTTGACCGAAACCCAGGAGCAGTTGGGTTGCAGGCTGTACGTGATCGTACCGGTGGCCCCGCTGTTGCGGATCATGAAGACGTCGTCAGTGAGCTGCTCGCCGCAGCCGATCGTGTGGTTGAGTTGCCATGGAATCAGTTCGATTGAGGGGCTCGGAGGGGCGTCGTCAAGCTGTCGCACTTCGACGAGATCGACGTAGAACTTGAACGACGGATTGCTCGTCGGGTGGTTGGCCCGCAGCCAGATGCTGGCCGTCGGACCGGCGGCCGTGAATGTACGCCAGACGTGGGTGAAGGTCTCGTGCACCTTGGCCTTGTCGGCCACCTGGTCGACGCCCCAGTCGATCGTCGCCGCATTGCCGTTGCTCGTCTGGCCCGTCGGGTCAACGCCGAGATAGAACTTCAACTGTGTCGGCTGCATGCCGCGAAACTCGTACTTGACCCACGCGACGAGCAGGTACGCCTCGCCGTTGATCAAACCACTAACGGTCCGGTTGATACCACCATTGAACAAGCCGGCCGGTGTCAGCTCGCTGAGGTTCTTTGGATGCACGTTGCCCGCGCCGAACATCTGGGAGTAGTAGCCGTCCTTCGCGTCCGCCGGGTGCTCGTAGTTCCAGGCACCGATTGCCTGAGCCATGCTTTGGCCGCCGGTCACGTACTGACCGACCAGCTCGAAGCCAGGCCAGCTGCACATGGCGCCGACCACGAAGTTGGTGTAGCCGCACCACCAGTTGTCGGCATTCATGTAGCCGCCCATCGCGGTCAAGTCATTGAGTACCTGATCCGGGGTGTAGATGCCATGCCAGGGAACCCAGGTTGAGCCTTCGGTGGCGATGACCGGCGGGAACCGCCACCCGCGGCGATCGTACATGTCCTTGAAACGACGAGGACGCAAGGCAAAGCTGCAGGCGTCGTCCAGGTTCTGGTTAGTGACCATAAGATGATCGGTCGGTCCGCCGTAGACGTGATGACCCAGGTAATCGGCGATCGCCAGCAACTCGCCGCAGTGCGGATCGTAGCCCTCGTTGACCATTTGCCAGATGTTGCCCGGGTTTCCGGTCGCGAGGTTAAGCACGACGGTCTTGAGACCCAGCTCGTGGGCCCGCTGAGTAAATGCGTAGGAGAAGTCTAACACTTTTTGCCACTGGATAGACGTGTCGGGCTCGTTCCAGTCCAGCCAGGCGTCGATGCGGGGGAACCTTTGCTCATAGTTCTTGCAGTGTTCCGCGAGCCGGGCGCCATAGTATGTGGGGTTGGCGTAGTAGTAGCCATAATTGGAATCGACCATCGGCCGGCCGATGATGATGGTATCCTGCATGTGGTCGAAGGTTTTGTAGTAATCGGAGGTGCCCAGCGTTGCGTTGTTGTTAGGGTCCTCCTCCGGATTGCCCGCGGCAAGCAGGCAGACCTTGGGCCGCATGTCCACGTTCTCCTGCTCTCCGCCGCAATCGTATCTGGCCCCGCCAAGTATGCCTACCCGCTGAGAGCGTTTCCACTCGCCCGAGCCGGCCGTCCACCATTTGTTCCACCCGTTGGAGACACCGCCGGAATAGGTGTCCTCGAAGCTTGGGTTCGTGACAAGGTTGGGGCCGATGGTGGCCGGAATCAGACTCTCGGGGTCGACGGGGTCCTGGTCGGATGAAGATGGTGGCGGGTCGGTCGGCACCGGACCGGTGAAGGTCACGGCGTCAAACCACACCGTGGTGTTGCGATGCCGAGGCCACTTCCGAGTGGCCTTCAGTGAGATGGTCATCACCGGCAGCACGGCCTGGACCGTCACCGTGGCCGTGCGCCACTGCCCGTAGATCGATACTTCGTTCCAGGTGGTGGAGCTGCTGTCGCCGCTGTCCAACCCGTAGGGATCGAGCCCCAGAAAAGCCAGGAGGTCCCAACCGTCGGGATTGTCGATCTGGAGATAAACTCGAACCGTAGCAGTGTAGGTCTCTCCGGGGACCACGTAGATGCGCTGGTAGATGCCCGCCTCCTGGTAGTCGATCGTTGGTGTCGGCATGACCAGCTTCTGCGAGTGGCTGCCTTCGTAGACTCGGTCCGTGCCGTCGTAATGAACCTGGCCCGGCAGGCCGGCATCCTTCCAGCCGATCCATTGGTTGGCGACGCCGTTGGTGAAGCCGATCTCAAAACCGGGATTGTTCACGGATGCCCAGCCCGCACCGGCCGGTGGATACGGCGTCGGCCAGGGGCACGAATCGTTCACGCCCACGTACCCGAGCGACGAACCTGTGAATACGACGACGATTGCCGGAACAAGCAGCGGGACCGAATTGCGCATCAGCTTGACCCTCAACGAAGACGCCCGAAAGAAGCCGACTCCGCGACGAATCTCATCGTACCGTCAACGCAGCGGCCACGCAAGGGGAATATGGGAAAAGAGGTAGCTGGAAAGCATCACGGACCTGGCCACCTACCGCAAGGACGGCATCTACTCTCTGGTCATGCAAGTGGCCGAAGCCCCCATAAGACCCGTGGGTCAACGACGACCAAGAACATATCCTACCCCTACGCACGACGTCCGCCGGTCTGCTCGGCGGAAGGCCCGCGAGCCCGAAAAGCCGACCGGGACGAATGAGTAGATGACTGAGCACGATTGATCTTCGCTGGGGACGGAACGTACCGGGCTCAGAACTCGATCACCAAGCCTTGCCGCAGTGGGGTATCGTGAGATGGCGCGATCATGTTCGGTCCCGCGGCCGTTGGGGCAAATCCTGCCCGCAGCAGCATCTCATTTGTCGGATCAGAATATCGCCTGTCGGAATGCTTCGCGGAATCGGCCGATACCGAGGCAGTCATCCCTCAGCCGCCCATCAAGATGGTTTCGGCCTGTTCGACCTGCTCCATGAGGCTCTCGCGGACGGTCATGAAATCCGCCTCTGAAAGCCCGACTGACTGCAAGAGTCCTTCGTCGATTTTCTGGTCGGCGGCCGTGAGGTAGAAACCGACGCTGTCATGGCAACAGAGCGTGTCGGCGATGTGAACAATAACCGGCAGCAGGCGGTTCTCGGCGCTGAGGACGTCGATGCGGTGGTGATAGCCCATGACTGTCTGGAGGCCCCGCGGGAACTTCCACTTGGCGGCCAGGGCGGCTCCGAGGATCTGATGATCCACGCCCAGGATCTCGGTCTCGATCACGTGAAATGCCTGTTCTCGCTTGCCGGCAGTACCAATGATCTCGGCCAACTGCTCGGGATTGGCCTGTCGTTCGATGAGAATGCCAAGGTCGTGGATCAAGCCGGCGAGAAACGCCTCTTCGGCAGAGGATTTCCTGCCGATCATCGTGCAAAACTGGCGGGTGGCCACGGCGACGCCCACGCTGTGTCGCCAGATATCGCGGGCGCTGAATTGATCGCTGATCTTCTCGGCGGTGAACAGGCGGCTGATCGAGGCCGAAATGGCGATATTCTTAACCGCGCTGAGTCCCAGCAAAACGATGGCCCTGTCCAGATCGGATACCTGGCCCGGGAGGCCATAGAACGCCGAGTTGACAACCTTGAGGATTTTCGTGGCCAGCGCCGGATCGTTCTTGATGATATTATGAAGATCGTGAGCGGTGCTCTTGGGATCGTCCACCGCCGCGATGATCTGGGCCGTCACCTCGGGAAGTGTGGCGATGTCCCCGATTTTTCCGAGCATGATCTTGACGACCTGCTCGGGTTCCATGGCGACCGGTGAAGGTGGCATCAGATCGCGTCCTTTTCAGACTAAGGCGGACCGCAACCAAGGCTCGCCGTGGTCCAGAAACATGCGTGCAAAACGCACATCAGTCACGACGGCCGAGACCGATGTTCTGGACGGGCGTTTGCCCGCCCGGTCATCATCGTCGCTCGGACGTCCGGGCTTTAGCTGCAAACCGGCCCTGGCCACTCGAAAATCGGGCCTTGCAGGTGGCGATCGCGACTCTACCTGGCACGGATGCGAGACTGCGCCCACCGGCAGCACTCACTTGTTCCGGTTAGGCCGGCGGCACGGTCTCTCGACCTTGCCAATGCAAAAGTTAGCCTTGTCCGCCGCTGGTGCGGGAACCCATCTTCAACCCTCCTGGGGGGGCCGGTAACGCACCGGCATGCCGGCTTCGCGACGCGGCCGGGGGCCCCACGCCGGTCGGGCGGCCGCGGAATCGGCAAAGGCGCAGACTGGAAGAAGGATCAGAACATCAGGCGTTTTCGTATCAGGCGATCACCCAGACGGAGCCGCCCGAGGATATCCGCAATCCGTTCCCCGGCCCGCCCGTCGCCGTAGACAGACCTTGCCTGAGCGGGACGGGCAGCCGTAGCGGCGCGTGCCACCGCCCTGCGAATTGCCTGGGACCGATCAGGCACATCGACCACCGACGGGCCACACCGAAGACGGCCCTCCTGCCGAGGTCCGATATTTATCGCAGGTACGCCCAAGGTGGCGGACTCGATAATGCCGCTGGAAGAGTTGCCCACCAACACAGCAGCATGCGAGGCAAGCAGCAGATAGTCTTCACGAGGCAACGACCGGAATACCAGCCACTGCCGGCGTTTCTGCCATCGGGCGATCTCGCGGACTATTCCCTTGTGACCCGCGTCGCTGTTCGGAAAGATGATCACTCCGTCAAGATCGGCGGCCTCAACTGACTTCAGCACTCGCCGCATGGTGGCGGCTTCCGCCGAATCGGACCGGCCGATTGGATGCTGGATCACCACGGCATAGGACCGTCCGGCCAGCGGACCGATCAGTTCCTGCAAACGCACGTTCGTGCGTCGGGCACGTTGACCCCACCGTGTATGGAATGCTCGAATGTCGTCAAGCCCGGGCGCCCCAACCAGGTGAATCCGCCAAGGTTCCTCACCCATTCGCCGCAGGCGAAGAACGGCTTCCTGCGAGGCCGCCAGATGAACATGGGCCATGCGACTGATTGCGTCGCGGTAGATGTCGTCCAAGTCGCCCAGTGCCCGGTCGCCGCCGTGGATGTGACACAAGACGCGACGCGCAACAGTAGCCGCACATGCAGCCGCAAAAGCCTCGATCCGGTCTCCCAAGACCAGCGCTACGGGGCAATCAAGCCTGTCGAGAGCCCGGGCAATTCCGGAGATGCCGTGGGCCAAGGCCTCGGGCTCTTCGCTTACGCCGCGACCTGATTGCATGCGCACCGTCGCGTGGACGCGCCAACCGGCTGCCCGAATCTGATCAACCGTCCGGCCGAATTGAGGCAGCAAATGCATGCCGGTGACGATCAGTCGGGGATCGAGACGCGGCCGGCGTTGCATCGCGCGCAGCACGGGCTCGAGAAGACCGAACTCGGCCCGAGTACCGGTCACGACCGCCACGCGAAGATTGCGAGATCGTCGCTTCCGCTCTTGCCTGCGATTCGTGGTCACGAAACCCATTCCCGCTGGATGGCCGTATCGGCCGGAATGTCGACCTTGGCCCGCCGCCCGATGATCGTCTGCAACTCGGATGCCCAAAGCCCCCCACCTGCCCGTTTGATCGTCAGCATTTCGGCATTGAGCACCTCGCCCGCCCGGATGTCTCTCGTCGAGACGATATTGCCGCGAGCCAACCGGCGAACCTCGTCCTCGCACTCCTGCGATCCGACGCTGCCGTCGCCCAAGAGCCTCTCAACGTACCGGATCTGGCGGATGTACTCGGCCATGGCTGTCGGTTCGAGGGAAAATGCATGGTCGGGCCCCGGTCGCGAGCGGTCCAACGTCAGGTGCTTCTCGATGATGCGAGCGCCTGCCGCGGCCGCGTAGCCGCCCATGCTGACACTCTCGGTGTGATCGCTGAAACCTGTGAGACAATCGAACCTGCGAGCCAACGCACCGATCGCTCCGAGGTTGGCCTGTGCTTCCGGAGTGGGGTAACAGCTCACACAATGAAGCAGGGCCAATGGGCCAGCGCCAGGCTGCTTGAATCGTTCGACGGCCCGGGCAATCTCCGCCTCACTAGCGGCCCCGGTTGAGGCTATTACGGGCAATCCGGACGCAACCGCCGCGTCCAGCAGCGGATCGTTGACGATATCGGTCGAAGCCAGCTTGATCGCCTGCACACCGATGGACACGAGGAACTTCAGATCGTCGATGCCGAACGGCGTGGCAAGGAACTCGATGTCGCAGTAACGGGCGTACGCGGACAACTCCGCAAATTGCTCACGCGCCAACTCCAGGCGTGCCAGCATGTCCCGCTGCGTGTCACCCTGAGAGGCCTGTTTCTGGTAGTCAGCCGTGGCCGCCGATTTCGTGACCAAGCGATCGGCGGAGAACAACTGGAATTTCACGGCATCGGCCTCGGCGTTGGCTGCGGCGTGGATCAGTTCGCGCGCGACATCAACGCGGCCGTCGTGATTGACGCCGGCTTCGGCAATCACATACACGGGGCTGCCGTCGCCGACCGTTGCTGGGCCAATCCGGAATGACTTGCGAGCATCATCTGTCATGAGTAACCGTATGGACCGCAGCGGCCGTAAACGGCGGGCGTCGACAGGCCGCTGCCGGGGCGTCGGCAACGGCCGCTTCTCCGCGTGCCCGCAGGATGGCCTCTGCCAGAAACAGGTCGACTCGGGTATCGACGTCCACCGCATCCTCGGGGTTCTGCACGACGGCGCGACGGTCGCGGCCGAAGAAACCGTGTGGGTTCTCGAATGCCTCCGGGGTGAACAGGCTGTCTCGCTTGACGGCGATGACCGCGCCGTCGTGATAGTACAGCGGTTCCAGATCCTGCCGACGGTGAATGGTATTGGGGCGGAACTGGACGAGCTTGTCACCTTCGAGGCGATGAATCCAGTCCGGATGCTGCTTGGTCACGGGGGCGACGGTCCGAACCGAGTCGCAACCCGCGCGAATGAGATGGTCCACGCAACGATCGACGATGCCGGGTGCACGGACCGGGATGTTGCCGTACAAAATGACCACTATGTCGACCTTATGCCGGGTCTGTTGCTCGTAGACCTCGACGGCATGGCGCACAGTGTCAACGACGGAGGCGGTATCGCCGGCCAGTTCGACCGGACGGTCGATCACCCGGATACCTGCCGCCTGCGCGACGCTCTTGGTCGTCGCCGAGTCGGTTGTCAGAACAATGGCACTGACGAGGCGGGCTTCCTGGGCATGCCCGATGGTGTATGAGATCAACGGCCGCCCGCAGAGGGGCAGACTGCACTTGTCGGGCAGGCCCTTGCTGCCAGCCCGGGCCATGATGACTGCAAGCGTATGCACTGATACATAGATCGGCCGATAACCGTCACCTGCTTGAACCCCGGGTCCACTCGCCCTGTCTGCAGGTGGCTCTCAAGGGCCGCCGATACGGTTTTCCAGCTGCAAGACCACGATTGCATCGTCCGCCTGCCGTGCCTCGGGGGTCAGAGTCACATTCGTGGTTTCGTCAGTTTGAACGACAGAAACCCTGCCACCCGTCAGCATCGAAGAACCACGTATTGGGGACGGCAACGCGGGCAGGACAAGCGGGGCAGTGTCCGCTTTCAGCACATGCAAGTCAACCGTAGAGCCCCGGTGTGTGCTCGCACCCCAATCACCCGGCTGGAACGGACCGCCGCGAGTACCTTAGATGCTCTCGCCGTACCTTGCCAGCCACCCGCCGATTTCCTTCAGTTGATCGAGCTGCTGAGGTTCGAAATCACCATCGGGTGTCGGGCTGACATTGAGGGCGAGGTTGCCGTCGCCCCCTGCGCAGCGCACGAGTAACCCGATGCATTCCTTGAATGACTTGATGGGGTTGTTGGGCTTCCAGGACCACTGCATGCCGAGGTTAATACAGGATTCCCACGGCCTGTGAGTCTGGAACTTGCCGATTTTCTGCTCGGGTGTGTCGAAGTCGCCGGGCAGGCGGCAACGGTTACTGATGATGATGTGGGGCAGAAACACGCGAACGAGCTTGAAGAGCGTCGGGGCGTCCCAGTCATCAGCCTTACCTCCCAAGCCGTCGAACCAAAGACCGTGGATCCGGCCGTAGTTGGTCAGCAACTCGCGAATCTGTCCGTGGAGATACTCGATGTAGCGATGATGATGCGCGGTGTGGTAGTCGGGATGATGCCAGTCCGGTTGGGAATCATAGATGAACAGCTTGAGCCCCGACTCCCGGCAAGCCTTGGTTAGGTCGGCCATCACGTCGTGCTGCCATGCCGCCTCGGGGCTGGTGCTCCTGTAGTCTGTGAGCTTTGTATCGTACAGGCAATAGCCGTCGTGGTGCTTGACGAGGAAGATCAAGTACTTCATCCCGGCGTCCTTCGCGGCCTGACACCACAGCCGGGCATCAAACTTCGTCGGCTTCCACTGCCTGTAGAGGTTGTCGTACACCTCAACCGGGATTCCGTTCTTGTTCTCGCCGGCGCCGCGGCGCTCGCCGCCGCGTGACCAGCCGATCTCGGTGCCTTTGAGCGTCACCGGCCCCCAGCAGACGAACAGGCCGAAGCGAGCTTCCCGGCACCACTGCAGGTCCTCGGCCGACGCCTGGAGACAGGTCTTGTCCTCCTGCGTTGTCTGCGCGAGCTTCACCGGCACACTTGCCATGACCGAAACACCAACCAGCACCGTCCACGTCACCTTGTTTGTCATGTTCATTTCAGGATCCTCGTGGTTTGTTCTGCCGATGACCACGCCAACATCGTCTTCGATTTGCTGACAGCCGCTTCTCAGCGTGACCGATGTCCTGTCCCGTCGCGACGCACGGCTTTCGTTTTCCTCGCCCCCTTCACGTCGTTCATGCCCAGCTCCCTGCCGGCCAAGCATTGTGGCGCCCGATATCAATGGGTAGACTCCGCATCCACAGACATGTTGGTAACGGCCCAGAGCTCGGAGACCATTCTTGTGAGTCATGCCCAAGTCAAGATCGACCGCATCATGGCTGCGTTGGAGCATCGGGAGACCGATCGCGTTCCGGTCGGCGAGTTCTTCTGGACCAACTTCATCCGCCGGGCCAGGCGCGAGGGCAAGATCGGCGACGGCTTCGACCCCTACCGCCACTGGGACCTGGACATGGTGGTCATCACGCCCAACATGGACCCACACCTGACAGGCATCCAGATCGTCCGCGAGACACAGGAGATCAGAACTGTCAAGACGGGTTTCGGGGCGACGATCGAAGTGCACGCCTCCTGCCCCATGCCGATGTACGTGGACTTCGCGCACACGAGTTTCGAGCAGATGGAGGCCCTGCGGTTCGACGATCCGCACGATGAGCGGCGTTATTTCGCGGCCTTGGACGACCAGATCAACTCGGTGGGCGACAGCCTCAATCTCAACTTGCCACCCTGGATTGACCGGGTCAAAGCTTACGCCGATGACTTCTGCGTTTTTGGAGCGGTGTGCGAGCCGCACGAGATGCTCTGGCGGATCATCGGGACCGAAAACGCCCTGTACAAGATGGCCGAGGAGCCTGAGCGGCTGGCCCGGTTCATCGAGCGGTTGGGCGACTTTCTGGTGGGCATTGCCGAGGCTGAGATTGCCGCGGCGAAGGGTCGGCTGACCGGCCTCTACATCTGGGGCGACATCGCTTACACACGAGGGATGTTTTTCTCGCCCGACTACTGGCGAAGCGTATACAAGCCGCAGCTCAAGCGGCTGTGCGACGTGGCTCGCGCGGCCGGGCTGAAAACCATCTACCACGGCTGCGGAAACGCGTCGGTCATCTACGAAGATATGATCGAAGCCGGCGTCGACGGCTACAACCCGCTGGAAGCCAAGGCGGGCCTGGATGTGGTAGAGCTCAAGAGACAGTACGGCCGTCGATGGGCGTTCAACGGGAATATCGACGTACGGGTGCTTGCGACCAATGACCGCGAGCAGATCCGCCGGGAGGTCCTTCGCAAGCTGAACGCGGCCAAGGGCGGCGGCTACATCATGCAGTCGGATCACAGCGTGCCGGACAGCGTGTCTTTCGACAGCTATGATTATGCTGTTCGGCTTGCGCAGGAATATGGCCGTTATCCTCTGCAACTGGGCGAGTGCGACGAGGCGATTTAGCATGAACCGTTACGGCATGGTCATCAAGGTCAAACCCGAGGGGTTGGAGGAGTACAAGCGGCTGCATGCGGCCGTGTGGCCCGACGTGCTGAAGATGATCAGCGCGTGCAACATCCGCAACTACTCGATCTTCCACAAGGACGGCTACCTGTTCAGCTACTTCGAATACGTGGGTACCGACTTTGCGGCGGACATGGCCAGGATGGCTGCAGATCCGACGACACAACAATGGTGGGCGGTGTGCATGCCTTGCCAGGAGCCGCTGCCGACCCGCGTCAACGGCGAGTGGTGGGCAAAGATGGAGGAGATCTTCCATTGGGATTGACCTCGCGTGAACGAGTGCTGGCGGCCTTTGACCACGTGGAGCCGGACCACGTCCCGGCCTGGTGTGGTTCGTCCCCGGAATTCTGGGCCAAGGCCAAGAAGCAACTCGGCTTGGACGATGAGGCCCTTCGCATTCGATTCGGTGATGATTTTCGCCGGGTCTGGACCAGGTACGTCGGGCCGGAGGTGCATCTGCAACCCGGTGCGATCTATGCCACGCCCTTCGGAATCCAACGGCATGGCATGGGCTACGGTCAACCGATGAGTCACCCGCTGGCCGAAGCGACCATCGAGCAGATCCATGATTATCCCTGGCCCCAGCCGGACTGGATGGACGTCTCGGCCATCCGCGACGAGGCCCTGCGGTACAACCGGCAGTACGCGATCCTCGGCGGCGACTGGTCGCCTTTCTGGCACGATGCCATCGACCTGCTGGGTATGGAGAATCTCATGCTGCGGATGTACGACGAGCCCGATGCGGTTCACACCGTCTTCCGGCATATCGTGGACTATTACGCAGCGGTCAGCGAACGCATTTTCGAGGCCGCGGGTGATGTGATCGACATCTTCTTCATCGGCAACGACTTTGGCAGCCAGACCGGACCGCTGCTCAGCGAAGGCCTATTCCGGCAGTTCTGCCTGCCCCACCTGCGGCGGCTGGTCGAGTTGGGCCATTCGTACGGCCTCAAGGTCATGTTGCACTGCTGCGGTGGGTTTGCCCCGCTGATCCCGGCGATGATCGAGATCGGCTTGGACGGCCTGCACGCCGTCCAGCCGTCTTGCCACGGCATGGACCTGGGGGCACTCAAGAAGAAATACGGCCGCAAGATGGTCTTCAACGGGGCGATCGACTCGCACCACATCCTCATCAACGGCACACCCGAGACCGTTCGCCACAAGACGCGCGAGGTGCTGGAGATCATGAAGCCCGGCGGCGGCTACATCGCCGGAGCGAGCCATGATTCGATTCTCGAAGAAACACCGGTCGAAAACGTAGTGGCAATGTTCGACGCGATAAGGGAATTCGGCGCGTACCGGTGAGGCGTCGCGGCCCGCAGACAACCTGGTCCGCGAGCGCGGACCGTGGGGAACGAGGAATGATGAATGCAGAATTGAGAACGGGACTCGTTTTGTCGCGAGAGTCGCAGCACCTTGTTGCGAGCCGCAACGAAAGCATGCGTTGACACAGAAACATGCACGCAGGATGCACACCAGTTTCGAGGAAAGAGACTATTTGGCGAATACGAGTCGCGGGTCCGCAGCCAACTATGGAGCGAGACCTGCCTTGCCTGCTGCGTCCAGACGTTGGAGGGCGAATGCGCAACCGGCCAGAGAGCAGGACGTCTAGGGTGTTGCGTCCATGATTTGGCGCATCCGGTTGATGAGGTCGTGGGCGCGATCCTGGGTGGGAGCCTCAGCGATGATTCGGACGATGGGCTCGGTGTTTGAACCGCGGATGTGAACCCAGCCATCGGGATAATCGACGCGAACACCGTCGATGTCGTTGATCTGCCCATCGCAACATTGCGTCCGCACGGCGTCGAGGATGCGCTCGACCCGCTCCTTGGGGCAGTCGAATTTCTGCTTGATCATGACGTAGCGCGGAATATCGGCCACAAGTTGGCTGATGGTCTTGCCGGTGAGGGTCATGAGCTGCAGCGTGAGGGCCATAGCCACCAGGCTGTCGCGAACGGGACCGACGCGAAGATCGATGATGCCGCCATTACCCTCGCCGCCAAACTGGCAGCCGTGATCCTTCATGACGGCAACGACATTGGCCTCGCCGACCGGCGAGCGATAGACACGACATGCTCCCCCTGCCTGGGCGGCCACGTCGTCGATCATGCGGGAGGTCGAAAGGTTGGCCGCGGCCGGTCCGGGATGGGCGGCGAACATGTACCTTGCCGCCAAAGCCAGCGTGTACTCTTCCCCGATATAGATGCCGTTCTCGTCGACGATCGCCAGGCGATCGGCATCGGGATCCTGGGCGAAACCTGCGATGGCTTGCTTCTCTCGGACGGCATCGCACAGTTGGGCAAGGTTCTCAGCGAGGGGCTCGGGCGCATGGGCAAAGCGGCCGTTGGCTTCGGCGTTGATGTGAACCACTTCGCAGCCAAGGTTGTCCAACAACATCTTGCCCTCGACGCCGCCGGCCCCGTTGATGCTGTCCAGGACGACACGGTACTCCTTTGCCGAGATCAACTTGCGATCAACCAGCGACAGGACGGCCTCGACGTGAGCATTGGCCGCCGACGGATCGCTCTGGGGTGTGCTCAGGTGCTCGACGCCGGCAAGTGTAAAAGCCTTAAGGTCGTATATGCCGAAGATCTTCGCGGCTTGCTCCGGCGGCGGGGCCAGGCCCTCGCTGGTGAGGAACTTGATGCCGTTCCACATGACCGGATTGTGGCTGGCAGTAATCACGACGCCGCCGTTGGCCGAATGGCGCCGTACCATCATGGCGGTCGCGGGGGTGCTGGCTATTCCCAGGAGAATGACATCGCAACCGGCAGCCAGCAGGCCGGAGACAACGCCTTGCTGCACCATCGCCCCGCTCGGACGGCTGTCTCGTCCGACAACCACCTTGCCACCGCGGAGGTACGTCCCGAATGCGCAGCCTAGCTCGGCGGCCAGCGTGGGCGTCAGCATTTCGCCAATGACGCCGCGCACTCCCGAAACAGTCATCATCAGCCGCATCAGCGAATGTTCCCTACTTGGCGTCGTACCAGAACCTTGCGAAGCAGAAGGTAGTTCCGGCTTTCGTAGGTGGTCACTTCTCCGCTTACGATGAAAACCGGCGCCTGCGTTCCGCCTCTCGACAGAGAGATTGCGGATTCAAGCAGTCGACTGGGCAGAAGCCTGATCGGTTGATCCGCGGCTTGCCGGCCGCGATTCTCAAAGACCAGCGTCCACCACTTGTCGCCGGGGACCACGCGTCCGACGCGATCCACGAGCATGGCCCGCTCGGGCAACAGGCCGGCCGCGGCACCGGGGTCTTCGGGGCGAGACTCCGTCGTCACCGCCCGTCCGTCGTCGCCCTGAATGATCTGGGTCAGTTGCGGCAAGGCTACCGAGCGGCGCGTAGGCCGTGAGAGCAGTTGCCTAAGAATCTCCTCGGCGGTCGGTTCTCGGTCTCGGGTCGCGTCTGCCGGCGTCGATTGTGGGGCGGCTTCCGCGGGGGCGCCGGCCTCGGCGCCGTCGGCACAAACCTCCTCAATATTCTCAAGCAGGATATAATTGGCGCCCATGAACTCGGTGATTCGCCCGGTCATGAGGAAGCTCGTCGGCGGCGGCGACTGCTTCAGCACCGCCCGGAGCATGGAAAGCTGCTGGTTGGGCAGTATGCGCAGAGGCGGGCCGTCGGGCAGATCGGTCGACTTTCGCAGGTGGGCAATGAGCCAGTCACCCTCAGTCTCGATCCGGGCCTCGCGTGAGGCGACGACATAACCTTCGGGAAGAAGAGGCGTTTCGGGGACGATCTGCTTGCGGGCGCCCTGTGAGCGGTCCTCCGCGGGGCGGCCGACCTCACCCGGGGTGCTGGGCAGCAGAATCACACTTCGCCGCGAGTCGTCGAAGAGCTCCTCGGGTATCTTCTCCACGCGTGAGTAGGTCGGCTGGGAAACCGGGACCGGGGCGTCCGCTTTGCGAGTTGTCTGTCCGGCCGCAAACGAGCCAAAGACCGAACAGGTCGCCGCGACCCATCCCATCCTGTGAGCCAACCCGTGACCGTGCGTACCGCGACAAACCATAACGACGCCTCCCGTCGGCCGCGATCCCGAACCCAAGCGTATCCTATCATCGGAAGACGAGTTACCGCAAGACAAGCAGAAAACGCGCGATGCGATCACACGAGACGGATTGCCGCCAACTTCAGTCAGGCACCTCGGCCAAGACTGTTGAGCAGGCAACGCAGTTCGGCCGGGGAAGACACGGGGACGTGACAGGTCCGGCCGTGGCAGACATGGGCTGAAGCCTTGCCGTCCAAGAGCGTCTTGCCCTCCAGGGCGGGCACTTGTTGCCGTGGAACCGCTGGATGCTCGCTGGGATCCTTGACGAGGACAATCCGCGCAGGGTCGTAGCCTTCGCGGGTCACGGCGATCAACTCTTTCGTGGCAGCGTCACGACGGTCGCCCACGATGACGATTTCGGTGCTCGGGGAGCAGAGCAGGTCCACTGCAGCCAATAGTCGTTCATGGCCAAACGGACCGTGGTGCAGGTCCCCGGCCACTGCGCGAACTGATTGCTCGGCTTTTACACGCAGATCATCTTCGTCAAGGATCGCCGCCAGCCGCAGCAGGTTCATGATTGCGACCGAGTTGCCCGATGGAATGGCACCGTCGCGAAAGTCCTTTGTACGGACGAAAAGCCTCTCGGCATCGGATGGGGTGAAGTAGCAGGCCCCCTCACGGTCATCCCAGAACAGCCGCAGCATCTCATCGTTGATTTGAGCTGCTCGCTCAAGCCATCGCCAGTCAAGCGTCGCCTGGTGCAGCTCGAGAAGCGCCTCAACGAGGAACGCGTAGTCGTCGAGGTACGCCGGCGTATGGGCCTTGCCGTTGCGCCAGGTCCGAAGCAATCGACCATCAGCGATCAGATTGGTCAAGATGAATTCCGCCGCTGTCGCCGCAGCATCCGCGTAGCGTGGCTCGCTGAGGACTTCCGCGGCCCGGGCCAGTGATGTGATCACCAGAGCATTCCACGCGGTCAGGGTCTTATCGTCGAGAGCCGGGGGAACACGTTGCCTGCGGGCCAAGAGGAGCTTCTCGCGGGCGATCCGGAGCATCCGGCTCAACTGTGTCTCACTGATGCCATACAGCCGAGCGACTACGTCTGGGGCTCGTTGAACATTCAGGATGTTGGCGCCTTCCCAGTTGCCCTGCTCGGTTACATTGTAATAGGTGCAGAAGACCTCGCCCTCATGTTCCCCGAGAACCGCCATGATTTCCGACTTCGTCCAGACGTAGTACTTGCCCTCTATGCCTTCGCTGTCGGCGTCCCATGCTGAGTAGAAGGCTCCCTCAGGAGACCTCATGTCCGCCAGCACGTAGTCAAGAATCCGGGACGCGACGTCGGCGTATCGCCGGTCGCCGGTCACCTGAAACGCTTCCAGGTAGACTCCGCTGACCAGCGCCTGGTCGTAGAGCATCTTCTCGAAGTGCGGCACGAGCCAGCTCGGGTCGGTGCTGTACCGAGCGATCCCGCCGGCGAGATGATCGTAGATTCCACCGTTGGCCATCTTGTCCAACGTGAGGGTCACTCGTTCCAGGAGAATCGGATCGGGACGTCCTCGACGGCACGAATGCACGTATTCGCGGAGCATCAGGCTCATGGCGATCGACGGTGGGAACTTGTTTGTCCCGCCGCCGCTGATGCCGCCCTGAACGGGGTCAAATGCGGAAGCGAGCGCGGCGGCCGCCGAACTGACCATGTCGGCGGTGATGGCGGTGTCCAGGGGTGCGGGCCGGCTGAGCTGCCGGACGCCTTCGACCAACGATGCGGCCGCACGGCGGATTTCATTGCGATCGTCGTGCCAGAGACCGGCGATTCGCCTCAGCAGATCCGCAAACCCGATTCTTCCGTAACGCGATGTTGGCGGATAGTAGGTCCCGGCGAAGAAAGGCGTCTGATCGTCGGGAAGGAGGAACACGCTCATCGGCCAGCCGCCGTTGCCTTGGTTGCACAGCAACGTGGCCTTCATGTAGAGATCATCGAGGTCCGGACGTTGTTCACGATCAACCTTGATGGAAACGAAGTGCTCATTCAGGATGGCGGCGATGGCCGGGTTCTCAAAACTCTCCTGCTCCATGACATGGCACCAGTGGCACGCGGCGTAGCCGCTGCTCAGGAAGATCGGCTTGTCTTCCCGGCGTGCTTTTTCCAAGGCCTCGGTGCCCCAAGGGAACCAGTCCACAGGATTGCGGGCGTGCTGGAGCAGATACGGGCTGGTAGAGTCAGCCAGTCGGTTTGCCCTTGCAGCAGCCTGCGAGGCGGTTCTATCGGTCATGAAGTCTCCCGCTTGTTTTTCGTATGATCGTGATCATTGTAGGGCTCAAGACCGGCCGCGACGACCGCCGAGGCCAAGGGCGTGCGGGGGCGTGGAAAGCAGGAGTGAGCTGCCGGCCTTGAGGCCGGGCGCCGCGGAAAGCCGCAAATCCCTGCCGCGTTGCTAGCGACTCTCGGGCCGGCCAACCATCAGAAGCGATTGACCAAACGGTAACGGCAACAGCCGTTCGAAGGCATCGATGAAGGGGACCAGCCGGTTGAAGAGTCGAGCGGATTGCAGGTTGATTTGTTGGCGGCGCAGGCACCGTCCTTCCCAGAACCAGCCGAAGTAGCCGATCGCATTCATGTAGCGGCCGTAGGTCGGGAGCAGGCCGGCCTTGCTGAAAACGGCGGCCAGGCTTTTGTGGTTGTAGCGACGGCAGTGACCAAAAGCGCGGTCCAACTCGCCGTAGATGCTCATGTGAGCCGGTACCAGAATGACCACCCTACCGTGCGGTCCGCACAACAGGCGCATGGTGTTCAAAGCGCCGACGTCATCCTCAATATGCTCCAGGACGTTCATGCAAAGGACCGTGTCGAACGCGCCGGCCGGCACTGTCTCGTTTGGGCAATCCTGTAGAACGCCGTTGAAAAACCGGGTGTTCAGATGGTCGCGGAATCGCTCCGTACTCTGCCGGAGTGACGCGGCCAACGGTTCGATGCCCACGACCTGCCGGCGGTTGAGCAGGAACTGGGTGATGTTCCCTATTCCGCATCCCACCTCACACACCGTCTCGCCGACAAAGGGGCGGACTTTGTTGAACAACCAGTGGTTGTAGTTGTAGAGCTCGCTGAGGACTTCAAGACTGGTATGCACCTCGGCGGGCGCACCCGCAATGTCGGCCGCGGACGACGCGACAGACAAGGGAGTCGCCTCCAGCTCCTGCGGGCAGACTGTATCTGCGGTTGCTTGCACGCTTTCCTCTATCGGCGACTTGGCAGCCCAGGTCCGGTTATGGTGCCGCCGGCAACCTGCGGCCTGTTCCAACCCTTCCAAGATCACTATACATTCAGCCGGGCAAGACAAAGGTGCAGACAGTCACACCATCATCCGATAACGGCCGGGGGCCACAGAAGCCGGCGGGCCGTCCGATAACCATGAGCATGGCGACGTTACCAGATCGCGATCTTCCCCTCCTGCACGCCGAGCCTGCGATGCGACACCCTGTTAGCAAGTTGGCGGCAACGGCCCTGAAAGCCGCCCTTCCGCTGACCTTATGCCTGATGATTGCCGGCCTCTTGCGAGGATGGGGCTCGGGCGCCTCGTTCGAGTCCTCGGATCAGGCGATGATGCCGTACCTTGTCAGGCACAGCTTCGGGGCTACCTGGGTTTTCGCTCACAGCTACGGTCCCGTACCAGTCATCGTACATGCATCGGTGGCAAGAATACTCTCCCACCTTGGCATTCCGATGGACGAAGCGGTCTCGCGGCTGCCGGTCGCGGTTCTGAGCATTACGCAGGTATTCCTGGCGTATCTGCTGATGCGACGGCTGCATTGTACACGCAACCTGGCAACGGCGGCGAGCCTGGTATGTGCTCTCCTGCCCCCGCTGGTCACTGACGGTCACTATGCCTGGGGATATCTGACGATCTGGCTGCTGTTCGGCACCACGGCGCTCTGGGCGGCACTGGCTTACATGGATGACAGGCAGACGTGGCATCTGTCGGTTGCTTCTTTCTCGCTTTTTGCGCATTGCCTGAGCAACTGCTTCGTTTTCGGTGTACCTCTGACGTTGCTGATAATCTGGGTGACCGTCATCCGACGTGCGAAGCAAGCACGCCGCCGAGTCATTAACGATGCGTTGTTCGGGTTCGCGCTGCCGTGCCTAGCGGCTTTCGCCGTTGCGGTGATGTGCCGGCTTGGGACCGGCGGCGGGCAAATCGGTCGGCTGTTAGCGAAGCAACATGCCGGCGTGATGGGCTGGAGTCCGACAGGAATGCTCAAATGGCTGGCCATCTGGTCAAGCCAGTATGGCTACTTGTTTGTGGTGCCGGCCACGGCCGGTCTGTTCCACGGTGTGGTTTTGGCCAAACGGGGTGACCGACGGGGCCTGCTGGCAATCTGGGCATATACTGCCTTCCTCCCTCTCTTGTTGCTCAGCAACCCGAGCCGAATCGGCTATCCTGGTGCCTATCTCATGGAGCCGGTTTTCGCCGGCGGCATGCTGGCGGTCGTCCTGTTCGATCATCTCTGGAATACCCTGTCTCGCCGAACTCTCATCCTCAAGACCGCCTTTGTGGCAGCGTGCCTTCTGAGCATCGCCCATCTCGGCTTCGGTTCCATTGACTCCTGCCTGGCCGGCAGTCGATTTCGACACTGGACGGGCGTCACCACCGGCTGGGGGAGCCTGACACCGGATTCAGGCATCAAGGCCGCGGGCTGGTATGTTCGACAGTACGTGCCGCCTGACGCGGTCATCATGCCGCTGCACACCAACCGCGGCATGGAAGCCCCGGTGGCCGAGTACTACCTTGGCCGTCGCGTCCTCGCGGCGATGGACGTCAATGCCGACCACCTCAAACCGCTGCTTGCCGCAGTTGTCGATCACGTCGATCTTGTGATCGCCGAACCAGAGTACCGAGAGATGATTGAGAAGTCTGGTGATTTTGTCGCGGTATGCACATTCACCCGGAACGGGCAAGCCGTGCGGATGATCTATGCTCGGCCGGCCATGCAGTTACCAGAAATGGTCCAGGACGTCGCGGTTGTCAATCCCCAGTACGATCGGCTCTTCGCGCCCAGCCGTGTTCCGTTGCCACTGCCCGCGGCGCCGGCCTACAAGGCCAAGATGGACATCTATCTTCGGGCCCTGCGCCATCTCAAGAGCGGGCGGGCACCCGGTCCGGAATCTGGACCAGCCCAGTAAAGCACCGTCCAAGCCGCTCGAACGAAACGGGAGATAGTCTCGAAATCTGTGGAAATTGACAAGAGCGGGGCATCCTCCATAAGT
>DAOOIV010000031.1 GCA_035384605.1 Phycisphaerae bacterium | reverse complement strand
GGGGGCGGGGGGAGGGGGGGGGGGGGGCGGGAGAGAAAGGAGACACCCGCCACGGCGGGCAGGCACGGATTACACGGATGGGGAACCACTGGGGCCGACGCCCTCGTCGGCCATTTCGGTTAGAGGGCTGAGAGCTTGATTAACTGTGGAAGACGCGGACCACGCGGAAGAGACCCGAGGTGTGCGCCCGCAGATCACGCAGATTGCGGGGGTGGGGGGAATCCCGCTGGCACTTCAGGGCGTCTTGATGTACTTTATAGGGGTTGGGGGGCAGGGTGGCCGTGTGTGCGAGGCAGTTCAGGACCCTGCCCGGTGACATGCTTGGCGTAATGTGACAGCGAGACTCATCTACCCGCACTGACGCTGGTCCGAGCAGTAGTCGATGCCGAACGAAGCGGATACGTGCCGACGTTTTGTCGTTCCCAGGCTTCAGGCTGCCGGGTGCGACTGCGAACCGCACCGGCTCCATGAGCAGGTCACCTTCACCGATGGCCGTATCATCGTCACCGGCCGGCGGGGCCGCCGCCGACCCGGCAAACGGGCCGACTACATCCTCCGCTATCGGCCGGACATGCCCATCGCAGTCGTCGAGGCCAAGCCGACCTACGCCGGCCCCGGCGACGGGCTTCAGCAGGTCGCAGAGTACGCAGAGCACGGGACGGCGCAATTCGTGATCCCGGATCTTTTGCAGTTGCCGCCGATCAACCGACACGGGAACGTGATCGAGATCGCCAGGCAGTTCGGCGGCGAGGAACAGTTGATCGAGGCGATAAGGCAGTTGCAGACGCTGCTGTACGCGGCATAAGGTGAAACAAATGGCGAACCAGGTTGACCCCGAACACCTCGGGAAGATGATGCAGCGGCTGCTCCGCGAATTGAAGGCGATAGGACAGCCAACTCAGTTTGGCGAGTTGTTGCGGAGGACCGAGCCCGAGCTTGGTCTTACGGATTACGACCGCGAACTCCTCGCAAAGAGCAACTATCCGAGATACTACGCCTTGTTGCAGTGGCTCTCTGTCGACTGCGTCAAAGCTGGCTTTCTCTCGAAGTCTGGAGGCCGGTGGGCATTGACCGACCAGTCCGACGAGGCAATGAAACTACCTCCGGCGGGGTTCGTGCGTGTAGCCAGATCACGGTATTCTGGCTGGAGGCAAAAGAATTCTCTGGGGGAAGAGTCACAGGAGAATGTTGCCACCGTACCGGGAGCCGAGAACGAAGAAGCGGTAGCCATCCAGGCCACGTACGAACAGGTTACGGAACGGGCTCGTGAGCAGATCGAGGAGCACATCAGCCGCCTCGGGCCCTACGATTTCCAGCAGCTCGTGGCGGAGTTGCTCATGGGCATGCGCTACCATGTCCCGTACATCGCACCCCCCGGCCCCGATGGGGGAATCGATATCGTTGCGTACAACGACCCACTGGGCACCGGGACCCCACGAATCAGAACGCAGATCAAGCATCGGGTCAACAACAAGGTTACCGTGGCGGAGGTTCGTGCCCTGGAAGGTGTCCTTCGCAAGGACGGTGACATGGGCCTGATCGTGTCTTCCGGAGGATTCACGAGTGAGTCTCTCCGAGAGATACAGATATCCAGCAAGCACATCGAGTCCATGGATCTCGACCGGCTGATCACTCTGTGGCAGGAGCACTACGATCGCATCCGCGAGCGAGGAAAGCTGATTCTGCACCTGGTGAATGTCTTTCTTCTGGCACCCGTCGAGGAGTGAGGGCACGCCGTGAGCGCAGCAGACGAAGAACTGGTCTTTTCGTCCGTGTCTGAGCGGGATGTGGATTTCATGCTCGTCGAGGAATTCCGTTGTTCAATCGCCTTCTCTCAATGGTTTGCTGGCCGGATACTGCCACCGGATGAGCAGGAACACGTCCGGCGTCTTGAACTGCCCAAGGTGCTTCACAGCGTGCGCGCAAACGGCCCCGGAGGCGGCGAATCAGACATCGTGCTGATGTTCGGTCCATCGGCTCAGACGAAGCTGCTGGTCCTGGTCGAGAACAAGATTGATGCGGTCTTTCAGGAAGCGCAGGCCCAGCGCTACCAGACACGCGCCCGCGAGGCCGTCGCGAGACACGAGGCCGAGAGGGCGATCTGCGTTCTGGTCGCGCCCAACGAGTATGTCGAGACGTCAGACGATGCCTCGCATTTTGATGCCATCGTGACCTACGAGGAGATCAGCGAGTTCTTCAATGAGCAAGTATCCGCAGGCGACGCGGAATACGCCCGCCGTCAGCAGCACCGGCGGTATCTCATTGACTGCGCGATTGGGAGGTATCGGCGAGGCTATGCCCCCGTGCCGAGCCCTGAGACCACACGTATATGGGAGATCTACTACCAACGAGCCTGCGCGATCGCGCCCGGACTGAAAATGCGTCAACCCGGCTGCAAGCCAGCGTACAGCAGCTTTATCCGATTCGGCGAAGCGATTGCACAGCATCCCGGCTTGCCACGAATGGTGATCAAACACAAGCTCTGCTATGGAAACGTAGACCTTGAGTTGCCGGGCTGGGCTTCCTGTAGCGGACTCGTAACCCCCGTGCTGGAACCGGCGCTTGAGCCGGGCATGAAACTCAGACTGGCGGGTAAGAGCCTCGCCGTGAACATCATCGTTCCGGTGTTTAATATGGATGCCGAGCCCGGAGACCAGATCAAGAAGTTCGATTTGGGTCTTGAAGCCGCGCTTCGTCTTCAATCATGGTGCGAGCAACACCTTCCGATTCTTCGGAGGTGCGCCGCCCTGATTGATCAGAAAGCCCAAGGGATGCAGAACGAGGAGTAACGTCTTGCCACGTGGAAAAGCCGATCGGAAGGAGTCGCCGCAAACCACCACCCAGCAGCTCGGCAGCCTGATCAAGAGCGCCCGCGACATCATGCGCAAGGACAAGGGCCTGTCCGGCGATCTGGACCGCCTGCCGATGCTGACCTGGGTCATGTTCCTGAAATTCCTCGAGGACATGGAGCAGATCGAGGCGTCGCGGGCCAAGATGCGGGGCGAGGCCGCCTGAAGTGGTGGCCGAGGCGCAAGGAGAACGACCGGGCGTGGAAGGTCAAGGCCAAGGACCTGATCAAGCTCGATGCCGACGGCAACGTGTTGTCCGTCAACCTGGACATCAAGAACCCCAACGCCGCCGAGGATCTTGAGCACCTGCCGCCGGAGAAGCTGGTGGAGGACATCCTGGCGAAGGAGAAGCTGATCATCGAGATTGTAGGTGAGATCAAGGGCGTGCTTCGGTCATAGCTCTGAAGGAAAGGTCAGAATCGCGTGTACTTCTTTTACATCGATGAAACCGGCAACCGAGACCCCCGCTTGACGATTCCGCGGAAAGACGGAACCACCGTGGCGGGAGATTGGCTGTACGTCCTGACGGCGGTGAGCCTCTTCGAGAAACGCTGGCACGGTTTCGAGAAGACACTCAATCGACGCAAGGGCTTCCTGATGAACCGAATCTTCAAGGAAACTGGTACGCGCCTGCAACTGGCCGACTGCGAAGTCAAGTCGAACTGGGTGCGCCAACCCAAGGAGCGCACACAGCATCCGTTTCTTCGCCATGTGACGGATGAAGAGATGACCGGATTGGTGGACCTTTTCTACCAGCAACTCGAACACCACAAGATGCACATCTTCAGCGTCCTGGTCGACAAGCGGCACCGGCCGGATTACATGGATCAGGAGAAACTGCACCGCAAGTCGTGGGAACTGCTGCTCGAACTTGTGCAGCGGTTCATGGCAAGCACCCACGGGAAGCACCAGGCACTCATGGTGACCGATGATGTCCAGATCCAAGTCAACCGATCATTGGCTATGAAGCATGCCTACATCATGGATCAAGGCACGGCCAGCGGCATGTGGCTTACGCACATCTGCGAAATGCCGATGTTCGTTCGAAGCGAGTTGTCAAATGGCGTCCAGTTGGCCGACCTGTGCGGGTACAACATCTACCGCGCGTTCAGAAGTGGCGATCTGGACTATGCTTTCTTTCGCAGGATCGCCCCGAAGATCTGGTCGCGGCACTACCCGTTACGGACAGGCAAGGCTGGCTTTTCAGGGCTGTACGTCTTTCCCGGAAACAGTCCCTTGCGTGGTTTGGTCGATGCGCTGGAGAATGAAAAAGCCCCGCCAAACAAACCTGACGGGGCCTCTGAACACAATCAATGATGTCCGGCGGGGCGAACCCTATCGAGCCGACAAGCGGCACCGGACACATGAATTATATCGGTATCCTTCCATGATGACAACAACTTGCCATCGCCCGTGGAGTGACAGGCAGAACCAGTGCCCCGCAACACGGGCCTCAGGCTGGCCGGTCGCACACAACTCTTTCTTGAGTAATGAGTTACAGGAGCACCGGGCACTGCGTTGGCGCGCCGACAGCTCGATTCCAGCACGGTGGTGCGGAATAGCCACCGGGGATATAGGATCGACCGACTGCCGCCGATCGATCACACGGCATGAAGCCGAGTTTCATCCACTGGCATCATAAGTGTAATTCATATATGGACTTCTGTCAACATATTTCTCAGATTATTCGTTCGGCCTGCCCCGAGGGCGGCTCGATGGCCACAGAGGAGGGGCAATGACGAACGGCTGGCCGATGGTGCCGCTGGGGGAGGTACTCGAACCGGTGAGTCGCCCGGAGTCGGTTGACCCGAGCAAGGAATATCGACTGCTGGGCGCGAAATGGTACGCGCTCGGCCTTTACGTGAAGGACACCCTTTCGGGTTCCCAGATCCGCGCACCCAAGGTGTACCGCGTGGAACAGGGGACTTTGTGTACAACCGCCTCTTTGCCTGGAAGGGCTCGTTTGCTCTTGCACCAAACGACAGCCATGGGTGCTACGTCTCCAACGAGTTTCCATGTTTCCAGGTCAACCCCGACCGGCTCGACGGGATGTTCCTCTGGAGGTATCTGAGCCAGGAACCGGTCTGGACTGAGGCCCTTGGCCTGAGCACCGGGGGAACCCCGACAAGCCGAAACCGGCTGAAGGAAGAGAAGCTCCTGCAAATGACCATCCCCCTGCCCCCTCTTTCCGAGCAGCGGCGGATAGTGGCCAAGATCGACCAACTGGCGGCCAAGATCGAAGAGGCCCGGGAGCTGCGAAGCACGCTGGAAGACGAAGGTGATGTATTGGTCCGAGCAGAGACACACCGACTTTTCCATGTCGAACAGGACAGGCCACCTGTCGGATGGAGTATGGCCGCCGTCGGAGATCTCGGGCCAAAAGGAGCCGAAACCGTTCAGACAGGCCCCTTTGGGGCACAGCTCCACAAGAGTGACTTTGTTCCCGAAGGCCGACCTGTGCTTGCGATCGGAAACGTACAGTGGGGCTACCTGGACACACGGACAATAGATCACGTAACAGAGGCAAAAGCGGCGGAGCTCGCCCGCTATATCTTGGCCGACGGAGATGTGCTTTTCACGCGATCCGGCACTGTGGGTCGATCCGCCGTGGTCCCCGCCGACGCGGACGGCTGGCTAATGACAGGGCATATCCTGCGGATTCGTTTGAACAGGACACGCTGTGAGCCTCAGTTCCTCTTTCATGGCTTCCGAGGTAGCCGGGACATGCAGGAACAAGTCGAAGGCTCAATCCCAGGGGCAACCCGAGCCGGTTTCAACACAGCGCTCCTCAGTGGTGTCCGTCTACCGCTTCCGCCGATACCCGAGCAGCGTCGCATCGTGGAGTACCTGGACGGCCTGCAAGCCAAGGTGGACCGGCTGAAGGAACTCCAGGCCGCCACCGCCGCCGGATCGAGAAAGGCATCGAATTATCCAGGTCGACAAAAGTCTCAGGATGAATTATCCGTGATAGTCGGGTGACAAGGCCTGGCGACGGGCGGAACAGGAAACCGCGTGGCTCAGAAGGCATTATCGAGACCCCATCCATTCGCTGTCGCGAATGGGTGGGCCACCCGTCCGAAGAGGAGAATGCGACCCCCTCCAACTCCCCCTCGACATCCTCGGGACATGCCCCTTGGTAAGCGGGAGAGTTCGACCTCGGCTGCCAGTGGCACCCCGCCCAGACCGTCATGGACCCAGCGGCCGGCCGACAACGGGCTTGACATGGCCTGCGGCCCGTGCAACAATAGAGCCAGAGGCTGAGACTGACCATGGCGATTGACCGCAACCAATCACTGGAACGTCCGCACAACGGTACAGCCCCCGTTGCCGGTAGCACCCTGTTCAGCAGCTACTACTTCTGGTATTCGTTTAGCCCGTACCGGCGCTGCAGGGCATGAGCTGACGTAAAACAATACGATGCTGAAAGCCCTGAGACGCCGGATGGTGCCTCAGGGCTTTTTTGTCTCAGGACAGACAGCAAGGACCAAACATGATCGACATCAAGGCGATTCGCGAAAACCCGGACCGTTTCAAGACCGCGGCGCGAAACAAGCGCATCAGTTGCGACATTGATGCCGTCTGCGCGCTGGACGACAGGCGACGAAGCCTCCAGACGGAAATGGACCGCATCAAGCATCAACAGAACGAGATCAGCGACCAGATCGCCAACCACCGCAATCCCAAGAGCAAGTACTTTCAACAGGCCCTGGCCGCCGGTCGCACCGAGATCGAATTGAAGGCCGAGGCGGAGAGACTCGTTCAGCAGGTGGCGGAAATGAAAGCCCGGGCCAAGCAGCTCGAATCCGAGCACCGCGAAGTCTGCGAGCAGCTTGACGCCGCCCTGCTGACGGTCGCCCAACCGGCGGCGGATGAGGTCCCTATCGGCAAGGATGACACCGAAAACGTCGAGGTCCGACGCGTCGGCGAGATCCCGAAGTTCGACTTTGAACCCCAGGATCATGTCACGCTGATGACCCGACTGGGCATGCTCGACGTTGACCGGGGCGTCAAGCTCGCGGGCACCCGCAACTACGTCCTTCGCGGCGACGGCAGCGCCCTGCACCAGGCGGTCCTGCGCCTGGCTCTTGAGATGATGGTCCAGCGAGGCTTCGTCCAGATGACCGTTCCGGTGCTGGTCCGGGACGCGATGATGGTGGGCACCGGCTACTTTCCCGGCGGCGAAGAGCAGGCCTACCGCTGCGAACGTGACGCCATGAGCCTTGTCGGAACCGCCGAGGTGCCGCTCACGGCTTACCATTGTGACGAAATCCTCAGCGAGGATGAACTGCCCAAAAAGTACGTTGCTTGCAGCACATGCTTCCGCCGCGAGGCCGGGGCCGCCGGCAAGGATACGTACGGCCTCTATCGGATCCACCTGTTCGACAAGGTCGAGCAGGTCATCATCTGCCGAAACGACGAGGCAGTATCCCGCCGGCATCACGACGAGATCGTGCAGAACGCCGAGGATGTGCTGCGGGCCCTGGAGCTGCCTTATCGCGTCGTCAACGTGTGTACCGGCGACCTCGGCCAGGGACAGGTCCAGAAATTCGACATCGAAACATGGATGCCCTCCCGCAACGGCTATGGCGAGACGCATTCGGCCTCGCGATTCCACGAGTTTCAGGCTCGCCGGCTCAAACTGAGATACCGCGACGCCGACAGGAACGTCCGGTTCTGCCATACGTTGAACAACACCGTCATCGCCAGCCCGCGCATTCTGATCGCGCTGGTCGAGAACCATCAGACGTCCGACGGACGAATCCGAATACCTAAGGCGCTGCGACCCTATATGGGCGGGCGCGAGATCATTGGAGGAGAATAAAGGAGATTGCCATGTTGCACACGAATGATCAGCCGGTCGGTCCTGAATTGCCACTTGTCACCCAGCCCCACCCTGCAGCCTGCGATGACGTGGAGCGCGCCCGCGTCCGCGCCCACCGCAGGTGCGGTCTACTGACCGATCAGCGGAGCGAGGACGGCTCGAGCCGGCAGGACGACGGTTGGTATTACTTCGTGTAGCGGAGACTCTTCATGCAACGGGACTCTCGTCAACGTCGCTGCCAACGGCCCGGTCGCCACGGCCGCAATACCTTCGGCTTTACCCGGCCGCCGGTGTGAGCCACAGCTTCGACCGGCGGCGGACGATGCCCGATGGACAAGTTTGACAAGAGAAGACTTTCTCAGGCGATGCGCCTGCTCAGTTCGGAACGGAGATAATCTCATGATCGTTGTCATGCAGGAGGGTTGTACCAAAGAACAGGTCAACCACGTGGTCAAGCTGGTCCGCGAAATGAAACTCAAGGACCACGTCATTGTCGGAACGGAACGAACGGTTGTTGCCGTCATAGGTGATGACCGTTTCAAGGACCGCAGCGTCCTCGAAAGCTGCCCGGGCGTCGACCGAGTGGTCCCGATTCTGGCCCCATACAAGATCGCCAGCCGCCAGACGCACCCGGAGCCCAGTGTCATTCCACTCGGCGGCTCGATGGGTGCAACGGTCGGCGGCAAGCGGATCTGCGTGATGGCCGGCCCATGCAGCGTCGAGGGACGAAACCAGCTTCTGGAAATCGCTCATATCGTCAAGGAGCACGGAGGAACCGTTCTGCGCGGAGGAGCGTTCAAGCCGCGCACCAATCCCTACGAGTTCCAGGGCCTTGGGGAAAAGGGGCTCGAAATCCTGGCCGAGGCCCGCGAGCAGACGGGCTTAGCCATTGTCACAGAGGTCATGAGTGTCGACCAGGTCTTGCTTGTCGCCCGCTACGCCGACATCCTGCAGATCGGCACACGCAACATGCACAACTTCAACCTTCTCGTGGCCGTCGGCCGCACCAACAAGCCCGTACTGCTCAAACGAGGTTGGAGCTCGACGCTTGACGAGTTTCTGCTGGCCGCCGAGTACATCATCCAGGCAGGAAACCCGAACGTCATCCTCTGCGAGCGAGGCATTCGCACTCACGAGGAATACGTCCGCAACACCCTGACGCTGGCCATGGTGCCGGCCGTCAAACGCGAGTCGCACCTGCCGATCATTGTTGATCCGGCCCACGGCACCGGTCGTGCGTATATGGTCCCGTCCATGTGCCGGGCGGCGGTGGCGGCCGGGGCTGATGGTCTCATGGTCGAAGTGCACCAGGATCCCGAGCATGCCCTGACCGACGGGGCACAATCGCTCACGCCCGATGCGTTTGCCCAGATGATGAAGGAGACCCGGGCCGTCGCCGAAGCCGTCGGACGCGAGCTGTGATCTCCACCCAAGTTGCCGCCAGACAACAGGGCTGCAGTATCCCTGTCGGCGGAAGAACGTCGGGAGCGGCTCCACCGGACCGTCTGACGGTATAATGTCACAGCCAGACAGGAGGTCATCGTCACTCGTGCGCAAATCTCACGTACTCCCCTGCATGGTCTCAAACCTCGCCCTTGCGATTCTGATCGGCTGCCTCGTGGCCGCAGGCGGCTGCACCGCGATCATACCAGATAAGGTCGAGGCCTCGCGGCAACACGTCGTTCGCTACGCGGCCGAGGGCGAACAAATCAAAGCCGATCCTGTGGCTTACCTGCGCCGCCTCTACGACCGATGTGACGCCCTTGAGCAATATCGCCTGACCTTCTACCGGCAGGAACGTGTCGGTACTGTGGTTCAGACGCTTTCGCCTATGGAACAGATCGATGCCCTCTTCCGAAAAACGCCCTTCAGCGTGAAGTTCAACTGGAACGCTCCTGACGCCGACTACTATGAGTCGGTCTATGCCGAGGGCCAGAACGGCAACAAGCTGGTCATTCGCGAACGGAACGGTATCTTTCCGTTCCCCCCGCAGGTGCGCGTCATCGACCCCGCCCTGCCGGTCAAGATAGGCAAAGCCCGAAACGCCGTTACCGATTTCGGCCTTGCCCGCGTCACTAAAAGAACACTTCTTCCGTTCGATGATCCGGCGTTGGCCAAGGTCATGACCATCCGCTACGAAGGGGTGGTCGACCTCGACCCGGCGTTCCGGCCCGCCCATCATCTCCGCATCGAGCGCCCGCCGACCCCCGGATACGCCTATACCCGGCAAGACTTCTATATCGATGCGGAAAGCCTGCTACCCGCCGGCACCGATTTGTGGTTGAAGTCGGGACAACTGGGTGCTCGCTACCGCTACGTCGACATCCGGACAGATGTGCAACTCGACGATAAGGATTTCCGCTTGACCAAAGACCACCCGGCGACAATCCCGACGCAAGAGTAGACGCCCAGCCTCCCCCCATCGCGGCAAGATCAGCGATCGGAGCCCTCGGGTTCAAACTCGGGTAGAAACTCCACCGCGTTTAGCTCACGCAGCGCAAGATATGCGGCCTTCTGCTCCGCCTCTTTCTTGGATGGCCCCCACGCGCTGCCGTAGCGCCGCCCCTTGATCACCACGCCCACCTCAAAGCACTTGCTGTGATCGGGACCCTTCTCATCCAGCAGCTCGTAGTTCGGAGTTGCTCCCAGAACCTGCTGCGCATGCTGCTGAAGCTGCGACTTGAAGTTCCGCTGATGCTCCGAAGCAGTTGCCCGCAAGAGATGTTTCTCAATCGTCGCCAGGACAAACTCGCAAGCCCGGTCAAGACTGCCACTGTCAATGTACACCGCCGCGATCAGGGCTTCGTAAACTGCCGCCGCCACCGAACTCGGCAATTGTCCCCTGCTGGTCATCCCCTTGCCCATGTAAAGGCATTTCGTCAGCCCCAGTTCCCGGGCAATCTGCGCGCACGTCCGACGCGAGACCACCGCCGATTTGACCTTGGTCATCTCCCCTTCAAGATAGTCGGGAAACCGTCTGTAGAGATAGCTACAGACCGCCATGCCCAGAATGGCGTCGCCCAAGAACTCTAGCCGCTCGTTGCTGTTGACTCGCGTATTGGCGATCGACGCGTGCGTCAGCGCACACACCAACAGCTTGGGATCTCGAAACCTATAGCCAATGGCTTCCTGCAAAGCTTGCAGGGCTTCTGAGTCGCTCACGGATTCCAGCCTGACCGGGTGCCAGGCTTGTGGCGAAATCCACACGGCTACTCCGGGAGGGTTTCGCGACAGGCCACAGGCACTTTCCTACTACCACTCAGATCCTATCCTCGGCTGGAATCAGCGTCAAATTGAGTAAGCTATTGGAACTGGAAAAACCTTTGAGCCTGTGTTAAGTTTAATCCACATAAGCAGTTGGACTAACAGGCGGACAACCGCCCGGTCCTATAGCGGCACGTCCTGATGACGTCAACACGTCAGACTTGTGCCGTCGTGGTGCGAGCACGACCTGCGAGGCAATGGTGGCCGCTCCATCACGGTCCGTTGCGGTCCGATCGACGGACGTATAGATTGCCTGCTTTCAACACTCTTGTGCGGAGACGCCGGATGCGTGTATTGCTTGGGGCGATGAGCGTTAAAAGCTGGCTTGCGGTGGTAACCGTTTCGGCCATCTCCGTGTTGGGGGGGCCTCTTTCGGCCGATATGGATCGGTCGCTCTACATGACCACCGACGAGTTGAAGCCGGGCATGAAGGGCTTTGGCAAGACGGTGATGTCCGGCGCGACCATCGAGACCTTCGGCGTCGAAGTTATTTCGGTAATGCACAACGCCTTCTACGCGAAACAGGACGTTATTCTCATCCGGTGCTCCGGGCTCAATCTCGAACACAGCGGCGTCATCGGCGGCATGAGCGGTTCGCCCTGCTACATTCGTGATGAGCAGGGTCGGGAACGTCTCATCGGTGCAGTTGCCTATGGTTGGACGTTCAGCAAGGATCCAATCTGCGGCGTTCAGCCGATTGCACAAATGCTTGACGTGGCAAACGTCCGAAAGCCGAAACCCGAAACCCGGCCATCCGGCGAGACCCAACCCGTTGTGCAGGCTTGGGGATCGCCCCCAGGCGGTGGCTTCCCGTTGCAGGACTGGATTCTGAAGGCCGTTGGCGAGCCCATCCCCGCCGATTGCCGACTCAGTGTCCTCAGCAATCCCTCGCCGTCGCCCCTGCCGGACAAAACCGCTGCCACACTGCTGCCCGAGGGGCTTCGACCCCTCGAAATCCCCCTCTCAATGTCCTCGCTCAGTCAAGAGTCGATGACGCTTCTCGGCGGCTGGTTTAAGCGGCACGGCTTGACGCCGCTTGCTGCCGGCGGAGCGCCGGGTGCCGGCCAAGCTCCTCCCGGAAAGGTCCAACTCGAACCAGGGGCCGCCCTCTGCGTGGCACTCGTGACCGGAGACATTTTCATCGACGCCGTGGGAACCTGCACGGCCGTGATTGGCGACCGGGTGCTTGGCTTCGGGCATCAGTTCATGGGCACAGGACCTGTCGAATACCCCTTGGCCACCGGCTTTATTCATACCGTTATCCCCTCTGTCATGCGATCCAACAAGCTGGGCGGAGCACTTGAAGTCGTGGGAACCTTGTGGGGAGACGAGGCCACGGCCGTATTCGGCACCGTCGGCAGGTTGCCCGCCATGGTCCCAATGGAGGTTGTGGTCAATGACCTGCGAGGTCGCCAGACCTTTCACTACAACGTCGTTCACGAGGATGAGTCCACCGGGGCCTTCCTCGCTACCTGCCTCATGGAAAGCATCTATGCGCACAACGAGCTCCCGATCGACCATACGGTCCGACACAACGTCGAGGTTGATTTCGGCGAGCTGGGTACGTACACGTCGTCAAACGTCAGCTCGCAAAGCGGAGTGCGCGAGGCGGCCGTCGACCTGATGTATCCGGTCCAGACGTTGCTCAACCCGCCCCTTGCCCAAAAGGCCCGTGTCAAAAAGGTCCGCGCCGAGATCACCATCGAGGACAAGGCACAACGAGCAACCATCTATCATGCCTCCCTGCCCAAGACCGTTTACAAACCGGGCGAGACCGTCACGGCGGCCGTGCGCTGGAGCCATTACCGCAAGGATCCCCTCTACACCGACGGATGGTACTCTCTCAAGCTGCCGGACGACCTTCCCGACGGCGACTACGAAGTGGTACTCTGCTCCAACTCCGGTCACTTGACGAGCCTCAACTCCGAGAAACCGCATCTTTTCAGGGCCGAAACGCTGTCCCAGGCCATGGCTGCGTTCAACCTGATGGGACGCTTGCCGGGCAACGTTCTGTACATGCGTCTCAATCTCAAGCAAGGGGGCATCGCCTACAAGCAGTTGGAAATGCCCGACTTGCCGGCGTCACGCCGCAAGATTCTGTCAGATACCAAGCTTGCTTCCGACCTGAACCCCTACACCGAAGCCCTGGTCGCGGAGCACAAGACCGATTTCGTCGTCCTTGGCAAGCAGGCTTTGCCGATCCGGGTGAGAAGGCATCCCGATTCATAGTGTCATAGACGCCGGCCTGCCGGGATGAATCAGAGGTAGCTCGAGCTGCTGCGTCCTACTTTAAGAAAGTGTGAATTATGCACCCATCACGTCCGACCATTTTGTGTGCGATGATCAGCCTGGCGGCCGCCTGCCCGACCTTCGGCGTGCGCCCTGCCACCTGGTTGCACGAACAGCCCAAGGATTTCAACGAGGGCAAGCTCGACGGCACGGTCGTCTCATCTCTTGGCGAAGTGACACTCGGCCGGCAGACTAGGGTCCTTCATGAATTGAAGGAGCAGGGCCAGGTGGTCAATGCCATCGCCAGAGCAGGTGACGGCAGGATCTACCTTGCGACAGGGCCGAAGGGAATCATCTATCGCGTGGACGGCGAGAAGGTGACGGAGTTCGCGACCCTTCCGGAGGGCGGCACCGTGCTGTCCCTCCTGTTCACCAAGGATGGCAATCTCCTGGCCGGCACCGGAGGCGGCCCGCAGGCGAAGATCTATCTCATCGACGGCAACGGCAGGAGCCGCGTCTTTCATGAGCCCCCTAAGGCGGTATACATCTGGGCGATGGTCCGAGGCGTCGAAGGTGAGGTTTATGCGGCCACCGGAAACAAAGGGCAGATTTTCAAAATCGAGCCCGACGGCTCCAAGAGCAAGGTTCTGTGCGACCTCAAGCCGAAAAACGTTCTCTGCATGGCGTTTGCGCCGGATGGGTTCATTTACGCCGGGACGGATGAGGACGGGTTGGTGTACCGGGTCGACCCCGCCGGCGGACAGGTCTTCGTCGTTTACGATGCGAAGGAGCCCGAAATCAGCGCTATCGTCTTCGATGCCCAGGGCAACCTGTACGCTTCCACCGCCGATGCCGAAGGCGCTCGGCCGGGCCGTACCGTCGCCGATAAGCCCGGCGGCAGGCCTGAGACCCAGAGAGCCGAGGGCTCAACTGGTAAAGGTATTCTTTCGCTTCTTAAAACCGGCACGCCTCGGACGGCCTCGCAGCCGGCCGCAGGTTCCAGCACCGCGCCGGCCTCGCAGCCTGAAAGCCGGGCCGGTACGTCCGATGATGATGAGGACGCCGGGGACGATGGTTCTACCGCCGGCCCCGCCACCCAACAGGCCGGCCTCCTTTCGCGGGTGGGGCGCGCGGTCGGTGGAGGAGTCCCTGGGACCAAGACCGGCGGCAACGCCATCTACCGAATCGACACTGATGGTTTTGTCACCGAGATCTTTCGCGAGCCGGTCATGATCCTCGGCATGGCCGAGGCCGACGGAACCCTCTACGCAGCTACCGGCAACGAAGGTCGAATCTACGCCTTGACGCCGAATGCCGATCGCATCGTTATGTTGGCCAGGCTCGAGGCCGCCCAGGCAACGTGCCTGCTGCGCCTTCCGGATAATCGCCTGTTGATCGGCACGGCCAACGCGGCCACGGTAGTCGAACTCGCAGACCGCTATGCCGCCAAGGGAACTCTGACGAGCAAGGTGCTTGATGCCGAGCAGATCAGCGCCTGGGGCCGCGTCCGCTGGAACGCCACCGTTCCAACCGGCACCAAACTGAGCATCGCCACGCGCAGCAGCAACGTCGAGGATGAAGAGTCCGAGGCATGGGAGGACTGGTCATCCGAAATGGACGCCACTTATCCCCAGTCCATCCTTTCGGCCAGTGCCCGCTTCCTGCAATATCGCGTCTCCTTCGAGACCACCGTGCCGGATGCAACCCCCGTTCTGCGATCCGTCGAGATCTTTCGTATCCAGCCCAACCGGGCACCACAAATAACCAGTGTTGAGGTGCTGGCTGCCCTCGATGAGGCCAAGAAACCCACCGCCTCGCCAAAGGTGAAAATGGCGGCCGGCGCCTCCGGCTTCAGCGGCGGGGAGGAGGCAAGCGGTCCCAAATATAACTGGGTCGTAAAATGGAACGCCGGCGATCCTAACGGCGACCCGCTGACATTCGAGGTGTTCTATCGCGAACCGAACGCCCGGCGATGGATTCGCATCGCCAAGGACCTCTCCGAGCCCCTGCACATCTGGGATACCCGAACTGTCCCCGACGGCAAGTACGAGGTTCGGGTTCTGGCCAAGGACAGCAAGGCCAACCCGCCCGGAACCGACCTGAGCGCCGCCCGCATCAGCGACATGATTCTCGTGGACAACACGCCTCCGGACGTGACCGTCGACTCGATCACCCCGAAAGGAAAGAGAGCGGTCCGCATCAGCTTCATCTGTCACGACGCCCTCAGCCGGATCGCCGGGGCAAGCTACAACGTCGATAGCGACGAGAAGTGGACCCCGTTGGCGTCTGATGACAACATCTTCGACGAGCCCAGTGAAACCGTCACCTTCACGGTCGATGATCTTGACACGGGTGAACATCGGATCGCTATCCGGGTGGAGGACGAACGAGGCAACTTCCGCTATGTGAGTCGCCTCGTCACCGTCGGGGATTGATCGCCTGCGAAGATGGGCGACAGCTCTCCGGCCGGTTAAGTGGTGAGCCGTAACCGGAGACGACAAGGGTGACCAATACGACGCATGAAAGTCTCGTGCCTGCGCCGAAGGACGACCAGCCCCCGGCATCGGCGGATACGCAAAGCCCGATAGCAGATGGCCGGACCCGCCGTGCGGCCCGGTGGTGGTGCCGGCACCCCTGTCCGCCCTACGCCTGCCCCACCGGCGCCCGGCGCATCTTCATACCCGTGTACGGCTGGCTCGAAGTTGATGACACGCATCGGGCACGCGTGGAGCACTACTTCCACGCGCCCATGCTGATTCTGGCACTGCTTGTTCTGCCCATCCTGCTGATCGAGTGGTCATACGGCGATCGGATCAACGCCGCTCACCCCGCAGCCCGCGTGGCAATTTGCGTCGGCGGCGCAATCATCTGGCTCGCCTTTCTCGTGGAATTCATCATAAAAGTGTCGATCGCCGAATCCCGCTGGCGGTACGTGACCCGGAACTGGCTTGACATCGCCATCGTCGCCTTGCCGCTCCTGCGCCCGCTCCGTGCTCTGCGCGTCGTTCGCGCCGCAGAGGTCACGCGGGTATCGCGGCTTTTTACGATACGCGGCGTTATCACGAAACTGTTTCAGACCGCTGCGGCCACGGTACTCGGGCTCGAATTCGTGCGGCGGATTCTCGACCGATTTCGCCCCCCTCAGGCGGACGGCCAGGCTCCTCAGTACGAGCGATGGTCGCAAGCCTGTCTGATTGCGGAAATCAAGCGACTCAACGCGCGCATCCACGAACTCGAACAGATGCTTCACCATTCCGCTGACCGTAAACGCGCAGAATCTGACAAGACAACACCGTAGTCCTTTGGGGTCTTACGGCGAAACTGGGTTGTGTTTTGCGCGCATGTTTCTACATCGCGGTGCGTTTGGGTCGCGGCCCGCATAAGGGCGGTCCGCCTTAGGAGGACTTGACGCCGAGGAGCAACTCCGATGGCACGGGCTTGGTATTCCTGCACTTGGGATACTTGCTGCATCCCAGGAACTTCCCCGATCGGCCCGAACGAATCATCATCGGCTCACCACACTCCTCGCAGACGATGTCCGTGGGGACCGGTTTAGGCCGGGGCGGAGGCGGCATCTCGATCTCCGCCCGTTTTTTGGCCTCACCGCGCAGATTGACCGAGCAACGGCACTGCGGAAAGTTGCTGCAACTGAAAAACGGGCCGAACCTGCCGCTCTTGAGCTGCAATGGCCTGCCGCACTCCGGGCAGGACAGCGGGACTTCGGGCCATGTCTCAATCACCAGCTTGCCCGTGCGCGTCCACGCAAAACCCGGCGGAGGGGAACCCTTGCCCTCACTGATGGCCTTCGAATCCCCTGCCCCGGGCTCAGCTGCACGACGAGTGCGCCTCGCCGGCTTGGATGAAACATCGCCTGACGCCGGATCAGCCGCATGCGCGTCGGACGTCGTCGTGCCCGCCTCGGTTTTCAGCTTAGCAAGCTCTTCGATCGGCTTGGTGTTTCGGCACCGCGGGAAGCCGCTGCAAGCAACGAACTCGCCCCGCCTGCCTTTGCGAATCAACATCGGACGTCCGCAGCGTTCGCAGGTTACTCCGGCCTCGACTGCAGGTTGGGCCTTCCGCTCCAGACGAACACCCTCCGGCAACGGTTTCGTCACCTTGCATCGCGGATACTGGTCACAGCCCAGAAAAGTCTTTATGCCCCTTCCACGAACCTTGAGCGTGCCGACGCCGCACTCGGGGCAGGGCTCCTCGATCTCGGTTTCCTTAACCAGCCGCAACGGTTGGCCCGTCTGGTCGCAGGGAATGGTGTTCGTGCATTCGGGATAACCGCTGCATCCCAGGAACGAACCATGTCGCGATTGTCGCAAAACCATGTCTTTGCCGCATTTCTCGCACTTCGTCGACACCACCTGAGGTCTGATCGGTCTCCCTTGGCGGTCAATGTTGAATGCTCCCTTGCACTTGGGATACTTGCCGCACGACAGAAACCGCCCCGTTCGGCCCCACCGGTATACCATGTCGCCCCCACACAACTCGCACTTGTATGGGCTGGGCTCCGCCTTGGCCGCCTCCATCTCCTCGTGGGCCCGAACCAGATCGGTGTGGAATGGGTCGTAGAACTCATGGAGAACCTGGTTCCAGTCGAGGTGTGCCTCCTCAATCTTGTCGAGCTCATCCTCCATGAAGGACGTGAACTTCACGTCCATCACGTCCGGGAAGTGGGCAACCAGCTTGTCGGTTACGATCGTGCCTTTGTCGGTCGCGAAAAGGCGTCGATCAACCTCTTCCACGTAGCCACGGTCAAGCATCGTCTGGATGATTGCCGCATAGGTGCTGGGCCGACCGATCCCTTCGGCCTCCATCCGTTTGACCAGCGAGGCTTCGGTATACCGGGGAGGCGGGCTGGTGAAACGCTGCGCAGGCTTGATCTCGATCGGCCCAACAACCTGTCCCGGCGTCAGGTCCGGCAGACTCTGTTCCACCGTCGAATGCGGAATCCCCATAACCTTGTAGAATCCATCGAACGCCAGCGTGCGCCCGGTCGCCCTGAATTCGGCCTCCCCCAACACGGTCTTCGCCTGAATCAGCACCGTGGTCGAGTCCCATTCCGCCGGCGTCATCTGACAGGCCACAAAGCGGCGCCAGATCAGCTCGTACAGCTTTTGCAGGGGAGCGGCAAGATGTCCTTTCAACGATTCCGGCGTTCGAGTAACATCCGTCGGCCGAATCGCCTCGTGCGCTTCCTGCGCCCGCTTGCCGGAAGCGTAGACGTTCGGTTCGTCCGGCAGATACCGCCGGCCGCAATTCTCGCTGATCCATTCCCGCGCCGCCTTGACCGACTCGGCGCTCAGGTTCGTAGAATCAGTGCGCATGTACGTGATCAACGCCACGGGACCGTCCTCGCCGGCCAGCTCGATCCCCTCATAGAGCTCCTGAGCCAGCCTCATGGTCCTCGACGCCGATAAGTGCAGGTGACTGCTCGCAGCCTGCTGCAACGTCGCCGTTGTGAACGGCGGGCTCGGCTTGGTCAGCGCGCGGCGCTTCTGGACGTCGGTGACCGTGAAAGCCGGCGCTTGCTGCCGGTCAAGCCTGCCCGCCAATGTCACCTTGCGCAAACCGCGATGCTCGTACTCAGGCCAGGGAACCTCGTTCTGTCGTTCGATCCGTACACCCAGCGCCTCTGCCGCCTCTCTGGCCTGACCGACTGCGCTGACAAAGGCTCTATCCGCGCCCGCCGCAGCGTCGTATGAACCTGTGGGCTTGAAAGGCCGACCATCCAACGCAACCATGGTGGCCCCAAACGCGCTATGCTGAGCCAGCCATTCACCCATTTCCTTCAGCGTGCGCTCCTTTTCGCCTCCGGACAGGAACTCCCGCCACATGGGTTCCAGACGCTCGCCCTCGGCCGGGTCCCGCGCAAAGTAAGCCCCGATATCCCAGTACTCGCTTGGGATGAAATCCTTGATCTCCTTTTCACGCTCCACGATGAGCCGAAGGGCAACTGACTGAACCCGCCCCGCCGACAAGCCCTTCGCCACTTTCTTCCACAACAGCGGGCTCAGTTCGTAGCCTACGATCCGGTCAAGAATGCGCCGTGCCTGCTGGGCGTTCACCTTGTCCATGTCGATGTGCCGGGGGTGACTGAATGCTTCCTGGATCGCCGACCGCGTGATCTCATTGAATATGACTCGCCTGATCTTCGACTCATCCAGGTCCAGGGCCTGCGCCAGATGCCACGCAATGGCCTCTCCCTCGCGATCAAGGTCCGTCGCCAGGTACACGGCCGGGGCCCTCTCGGCCAGCTTCTTCAGTTCGCTGACCACCTTTCGCCGCCCTGGGACCAACTCGTAGGTCGGCGCGAAGCCGCGGTCGATCTCGACACCAAGGCCTCGCTCCGGCAGATCTCGAACATGGCCCACGGAAGCTTTGACCACGTACCCTCCACCCAGATACTTGTTGATGGTTTTGGCCTTGGCAGGTGATTCCACGATAACGAGAGCTTTGGAACCGGCGGATTCTCGTCCCTTGACGCGAGCCTGTGCCTTGTTCTGCTCGCCCGAGGTCTCAGACTTAGTCTCTTCCGTCGCGACTGGTGCGCCTTTCGCGCGCATGTTTCTTGATCGCAGAGCGCTTGCGTTGCGGCCCGCCTTAGGCTTGGAGGTGTGTTTCGGACTGACCTTTTCCTTCGCCGCCATATCTGGTCTCAATCATCCGAGTGAACAGGCTGCCTTCAAGTGCCGCCCCCCGCGAAGTCTCGAAATCATACCGAATACGCGGCCACAACGACCCCGCCGCTTAAATAACGAGGGCATCTCAATCTCAATCGACCACCCGTGTGAGAGACTACAACGCCTCTTTCCGGCACTTTGGGGCGTTTCTGATTACTGAAAGTCGCGACAGAAATCAAATGATAGCCCGACCTTACCCACCTTACCAGTTATCGGTCTTACTGCGCAGGCCAAAGCGTCCGTGACAGTCCAGAAGTAAAGATGTTATGAACACTTCAAACCCCAGACCATAAGAGCCTCCACCCTGCGGTCTTGGCCGCCTTCCGCCATGGACTGCCCTGGACCGCTCATGCAAATCGGGCAAAGGCCCCTCGCTTGCTACCGAGTCTCTCAATGAGCCTCCCGGACGGTCACACCTTCAATGCCCTGCGCCCCCCCGACCGTCGCTCCTTGCTTTTGGCATGCACGCCGGTATTCTGCTTGATTCTGCAACTGGCGGCGCGTATGGACATTGTTTGACGGGAACATACTGCTATGATGAAGTTTTTCCGGAAATACACCAAGCACCTTCTCGCGGTTTTCATGGCCTTGCTCTTGGTTATCTGGCTGGCAGGCGATGCGCTGCAGAGCCTCCTGCTGAAGCGCACAACGCGCGACGACTTCGAGCGAGGCACGCTGGCCGGCCAGAAAATCACGCAGAAGGATGCCGCCCCTGTTCTTCTGCAGCTTGAAGTGCTCGACTCACCTGAACTGCGGTACGTGACCGAGTGGAAGATGGTTTGGAGGTCCGTTCTCGAGGAAATGGGCGATCGCGATGATCGGGCCCGCTACTACGACAGCATGAGTATTCTGATTTCGCGGGGACAGAACCTCATCGAGGAAGACGAATGGTTCCTCCTTGTAACCGAGGCCCGCCGAAATGGAGTGTTCGTGCCAAACGAAGCCGTCGAAGAGTTCAAGGTGACAAGAGGATTGACCGGCCCGTCGCTGGCCCGCTTGCGACAGAACTTTCCACTCAAACTCATCAACGAGGCCATTCGCTCCTACCTGATGGTCCGGCAACAGGCTGTGGCTGCCTGCACGCCGCCTCCGATCAGCGAGGCCGACATTCGCGATTTTGTCCGCCAAACCGGCGAGAAAGCCGACGTCGTCGTGGTCACCCTCGCAGGAACCGAACAGTCCGGGTTCTACGACAAGGACTACGCGCCGACCGATGAAGAACTGGCCGAATTGTTCGAAAAACACAAGGACACCGCCAGCCGGCCTTACGCTCAAGGCCTGGATTTCGGCTACCAGCAGCCGGAAAGTGTACGAATCGAGTACCTGCGAATCAGCGCTGATGCCCTTAAGAGTCAGCAGCAGATCGACGAGACCTTTGCATACGACTATTGGAATAAGCACAAGAACGAGTTTTCCCGGGAAGTCGCCACTCAATCCGCCCCCGCTTCAGGCCCGGCGCCCGCGCCGCGGCGAGAACAATATGCCACCTTTACTGAGGCCAAGGCTGAGGTCATCGGCCGTCTCCAGAAAGCCAAGGCGGACGAAGCCGCTCTGCGGATCGCTCGCGAGATCATCGACGAACTCACCGAATCGCGGACCGCCAAGACGACGCAGCCTGTCGCTGAACAAACCGCAACAAAAGCGGCGGAAGCCGAGGATGCCTATGCTAAGGCCCTCATGAAATGGTCGGCCAGGTACCCTGGCGCCGTCAGCCATGTCTCACTGTCCATGCTCGAACGGGAGGCCCTCCAGAAGAACCCCGAAATCGGCCAGGCAACCGCGAGGCTCGGCGTGCAACATGGGCTTTCGCTCCCGCAGGCAGCCTTCCTGGTCGAGGGAATTGCCGATCCGCCCGAGCAGGGAACGGAACAGCATCGTTACTTCCGCAAGCCCCGCGAAACCTGCGGCGTCCCATTTGCTGACACAAAGGGTAACGCCTTCGTCTTTCGCACGGTGGAAATCAGACCCAAACAGGCCCCGGCAAGCCTCGACCTTGTCCGCGAGCGCCTGATCAACGATGCACGCATCGTGCACGCCTATGAACGCGCGGGCGAATACGCCAAGGCCCTTCGCGAACGTGCCGCAACACAAGGACTCGAAGCTGCCTTACGCAACAGCGAAGAACTCAAGGGGCTGGTGGACGATACGGCTCTCAGCCGTCCGACACCTTTCGCCCGCAAGACCTGTATCGCCATCCCCGGTGCTGCGCCCTTTGTGAGAACAAGCGATATACCGGGGATTGGCTCGGATCCCGAGTTGATCGAGGCGGTCTTCGCCATGGCCCGTGATACCACCACGCAACCCGCCGGCCATGTCCTCGTCTGGGAGCAACCCGGACAACGGCGCTGGCTTGTTATTGAGTTGAAGCAGATCCTCCCCCCCACCAAAGCCGACTACGACCAGTACCGCACCCAGGCCGTCGCATATCTGCGGAAGCAGCGACAGCAGGAGCTCTTGGTCGGGTGGTTTGACCAGGACCAGATCAAGACCCGTATGAACTGGAAGTCCTTCGCGGAGAACCGGCAGGCCTCGCAGGGCCCCACGAAAGGCTAGCGGCCGTCCGCGAACGACAAAACGACAAGCCCACCAAGTACTGCTTGCGAAGAACGAAGGTCTATCCACAGGCCCCGGATCTGCAATCTGGTTGGATGCCGGCCGTTTTCGTCCTGAGCCGAAGTCCCTGGCTACGGCGCGGCGGCTCGGCGCAATTCATCGGCCAGATTGATTCCGTCGATGTCCGAAACGCCTTCCAGACGCCGGGATTCACCCAGCAATCCAAGAATGGTCGGCGCTATATCAACCAGACGCGCATGGTCGATCCGGCCGCCTTTGGGCAGATCCGGGCCGGCAAAGAAGAGCGGAATTCGCATGTCCCGGGCCAGGCACGAACCGTGACCCGCCACCTCCCCGCGCCGGTACAACAACCAGTCGTCAGCCGACATGATCACCATGTCGCCGGTTCGCGGCGAGTCGAACATCTCCACCACTTGCGGAACGAAGTCCGGGAATCGCGACGTGGCCGTGGCCGCCAGCCAATCGCCAGAAGAATGCCATCCCGCCCGGACAAACTCGGCAAGAGATGCCTCGCCCAGATACTCGAGCGGATCCCCCTCATACACGCTCAACCGGTACTGCTTTTCATTCCCCGCTAATCGTCGCTCCACTGCCAACGTGCCGTTTTTCGACAAGGCTCGCACCCGGTTCGGGCCGTCGCGCAAAAACACCATCTGGATCGCCGGCAGTTCATACAAAGGCGGCTGCGCGTTGGCGAAATCCAGCACCTCCTGCGGCGCGGGTCGATGGCCCCACCCGCGCCGACCGCGCAGGTGGACCATTGCGACACGACCCGCATCGACCCCTCCGACGGCGTCGTAGTTCAACATCTGCTCCCATCGATCGACGTACGCCGTCGCCTCAATCGAACGCCGCCGAATGCGTACCTTTCGTACCCTGCCCATCCAGTCGAGAACATCGATCGATTGCCTGGCCGGCACCATTCCATGGTCGGCCATCAGAATGCAGTAGGTTGACTCCGTCAGTCCCGATTTCTCCAGCAGAGCGGTGATCTCACCCACGATGCGATCGACATTGATGAGGGCCTCCGCGTAGCGGGACGAGTACGTACCGAACCGATGGCCAATCTCGTCAACACCCGGGTAATAAGTCATGACCACCGACGGCCATCGCCCGACGCGATTGGCCCTGCGAATCACTTCCTTCATCGCGATGCTCACCCGGGAATCCGCCATCCTGTAGTGGCCCAGGGCCCATGCCCAGAAGAAGCCCTCCGCTCCGTCGATCGACTCCGTCACGCCCCGGTAGGTGTGGTGGGCGATACTGACGGTAAAATGATCGCCTAGCCAGTCATACAACGTCGGCACCGCCAGATGATGGTTGACCGTGCGGCAGGTCCCGAGCGTCATGTAGTCCCGGCACTCCATCGTTCGCCGGTCAAACCAGAAATTACCCGGAATCTGGTGATGGCCTGGGAATCGACCAGTCAACAGTGATGAGCAGTTGGGATAGGTGCTTGTGGGCAGGCTGCTGAATGCATGCCGCACCCGGACGCCGTTCTCGATGAACCGCTCACGAATGTTGGGTAGTCGCCCCTCGGCAACAAGTTCGTCCATACGCTGCACGTCCATGCCGTCAGGGAAAAAAACGACGACGGACCGCGGCGGACGTTCGACCGACTCTGCAAGCCGTACATCCAGGGAAGCGCAGCCTGACAGCAATCCCGGCAGCACAAACGTGAAGGCAACCCCGATAACCGCCGCAACCCCAGGGCGAACGCCACGACCACCGTCCGGCTCAGCGGAACGCTTGTCGCAACCGGAGAGGCTTGAGACGGCTCGAACTGGAACCGGCCCTGCAGCCGCAAGCCCGGTTGTCCGAGTCGCCGCGAATGTTCGAGGTACACCGATCATCAACGGGTGTTCCGCCGACCGCCTGGGAAGACCTGTCACGATTGTTTCCTGGAGGACGGCTCCCAGGGAACGATCTTCCTGGCCTGCGGGTCCCAGGCAACCTTCCGGCCGCTCCGGTAAGCGATGTTCGCCATGTGTGACGGCAGCAGCGAGCTGAAGCCGAGTTGGACGGGGGCGTTGGGTTTCTTACCGGTCCGCATGCACTCCACCCAGTTGTGCTGGTGAGCCGGCCCTTCCTTGGCGAATTCATGAATGGGCTTGTCGGCTTGGCCTTCGGAATACACGCGGATATGTGAACCGCGAATGTCGATGGTTCCCTTCGTGCCGAACAGCGTCAGGCCGTCGCCCTCAAAACCGTTGGTGAAATTGCTCACGAAATTCAGCGAGAAGCCGTCATATTCCCAGACGGCGTTAACCACGTCGGGCGTCTCCCAGTAATCGAGCCCGTACACCCCGCCGTTGCATACCGCGCTCCTGGGAACGGGGTTGTCCATATAGTAGTGAACAATATCAATGACATGGACGCCGACGTCCGTGACCAGGCCGCCGGCGTAATCCCAGAACCATCGCCACGCGAAGTACCGCCACGGGTCGTAAGGCACCTTATGGTTGCATGGCTCCTGGAACTTGTCCCAGTCAATCTTGCCCTGGACGTCGCGAGGCGCAAACGGATCGCGGCCGGTCACGAAGTTCCGGCAGTCCTTGGCCCGCACGAACTTGACCTCACCGATCACACCGTCATCGAGGAGTTGCTTGGCCTTGGCGTTGTTGTAGTCGCTTCGCCGCTGCGTGCCGATCTGAATGACCAATTCGGGCTTCTTCTCCGCGGCGGCCACCATCTCCATCCCCTGCTCATAGGTGAACGAGAAGGGCTTCTCCTGGTAGATGTGCTTGCCCGCCTCCACCGAAGCCAGAAACGGCAGGCGGTGCCAATGATCCGGCGTCGCAATGATGACCGCATCGATGTCCCCGCGATCAAGCAACTGCCGGTAGTCCGCGTAGTGGTCTATCTTGACGTTCTTGTGCCCCTTGCTTTCCATCGCCTTGGTGATCCGGGCGGTTGCCTCGGCCAGACGGAATTCGGCTACGTCGCAAAGCGCTACGCATACCACGTTATCCGCCCCGCAAACCGCCGCGCAGTCGCTCGTGCCCTGTCCGCCGGCCCCGATGACGCCGACCCGGATCGTTTCATTGGCCCCGAAGGTTCGGGCCGCCGAGGCAGCCGTCTGCCCCAGGAACAGCGAACCCACGCTCAAGGCTGCGGCCGTCTTCGATGACTCGGCCAGAAAATCACGTCGCGTGAATTTACCGATGCGTTGCATGTCTGCCTCCATTCGTCACGACACAATGCGACATCCTCCACCCCGCCGTCCGATACCACGCCCACTGACGGAAGACATTCTACCCATTGCCGGGCCGATGTCACGCAAACAACAGATTCAGCGTTCGCTTGCGGTGGGCCGTGTACCAGTTACGCAACGCCTGGTTCTCGGCGGTCTGACTGGTAATGAGAGCGACAATCTCCCCCATCTTTGCCCGGTCGATCCTGGGATGGGTTTCGGTTCCCGGTGCTGCGACCTCCAGCGTCGCAATGGCCGGCAGCAACGAACCCAACAGAAAAATGCGAATACCGCTCTCGGCCGTCGGAACCGCCAGCGTGTACCGAAGGCCCGCGTCGAGGTGCCCGATACAGCAACCGAACAACTCCGCCTTCCGCCGCGGGGCCAAACGATAGGCCGATCCCGCCCAATCCACGAAGTCCGCAGGAATGAAGCTGACCTTTCGCTCGGCGTCGACACGGCAGTCTTTGATGATATTGGTCATCTGCAGCCCCAGCCCCAAACGGCGCCCATCCTCGCGCCATTCCGCATCCGCTGCGAACCCTCCTTGCCGTAGGCGCTCCTCGAAGAGAGCGGTGGACATGATGCCGACCGTCCCCGCGACGTGGTGGCAATACCTCTCGAGGTCGGCCATGTCCCGGCAGACGAAGCCCACCCCATTGCGGTATTCCACTACTCCCATCGACCTCATGCCGCCGATCATGTCATGCACGCACGTGCGAATCGGACCGCGCAGCTCCGCCGGCAAAGTCGCATATGCCGCCAGGACAAGAGGCGTACCCTCCACCAGCCGGCCATATTCATCGGCAGGGATGGCCGGCCACCGACGACGGAATTCCTCCGCCAGAGCCGGCTCGTCCGGAGCGTCGACCGCCGCCAACAGAATGTCATACAACAACGCCCGCTGCTCGTCCGTCAGAGCCGCTTCGTCCTCGACGGTGTCCGCCAGCCGACAGATCAGGTACGCAACGCACATCGCCCGATCCAGCGGCTCAGGACATTGCGGAATGATCAGGGCAAACGAACGGGAAACGTCGGGCAGTATGCCCGCACAAAAACCCCAACACGCGTTTTGTAGGCTGTTGTGAGTCAATCGTGGACGCCAATCCCAGGTCGTTAATCCGAATACGTTGGCGTACCGGACCGCCCGCACCACCGCCGGCTGCCGCCGCCGCGTGCGCCGCACACTGCTTCGTAGTGTAGCGTCATTCCAGGCACGACGCCACAACCGGGAAGGGTGCATCTCACAAGGCGCGGCCATCGCAGCCAAGAGGCGAGTGGCCCTGGCCTGCGTCTGCTGCAAGAGGATACTGATGGACTCATACGGAACCTTGTGCGGGACAGGCGTCTTGCCGGTCCAATGGACCGCCTGCAGGCCGGCCCCGTTCCGGCCGAGCCCCCTAAACCGAAACGGCGGCCCCTCGCTTGGCCTCTTCTTCAAATCGGTCAAGCTTGGCAAACAACTCGGCCGTCAGTGCGTAAAACTCGCGGAACTGTTCTGCCGCCTTGTTCTTGTGTCCTTCCTTATAGGAATGCGCGATCTCCTTGGCCACTCGATGGACTTCCGCGTGTTGTGCGTCGATGCTCTTGAACGAAGAAAGATGTCCGAATCGCTGCATCCCCTCGCCAAAATACCACTTCCCAAACTGGCAACTATGATGATCCGTGACCTCCGACGGATCGAGCGACGCTTGTCCGGCTAGCAACTCGGCCAGTTTGCGTTTCCACTCACTGTGGGCCGCCTTGATAGGGGCTGCGCTGAATTCGGTCTGGCCGATGTTGAATTGTCCGACAAGCCGCTGCAACTCTTCGGCCACCTTCTGAAGTTGCGCTCCCGCCGCATGAGTGTGCGCCGCCCCTTCAGCGGTCTGTTTCGCCGCCAGATCCACGCCCGCGATGTTCTCGGTAATCTCACGGCTGGCGGCAGCCGACTGCGTCACGCCTGCAGACACATTGCCCGAGGCTACGGCCGTCTGAGACACGTTTGAGGCAATCTCCTTTGTAGCGATGCTCTGCTCCTCCATCGCTGACGCGATCGTCCGCGAAACCTCGTTCACCTTGGCGATCACGCCGCTGATCTGCCCGATCGACTCGACTGTGCTGACGGTCGACGACTGGATGCCCTCGATCCGCCTGCGAATATCCTCCGTGGCTTCCGCGGTCTGCTTGGCCAGTTCCTTGACCTCGGTGGCGACCACCGCAAAGCCCTTGCCGGCTTCGCCCGCCCTTGCCGCTTCAATCGTCGCATTAAGAGCCAGAAGGTTGGTTTGGTCCGCGATGTCTTGAATGACCTCAATGACCTTGCCGATCTCGTCTGCCGCGGCCCCCAGATTGCTGATACTTTCATTGCTGGCTTTCGCGAGAACCGCGGCATTCTCGGCCACGGTGGCGGCCTGCTCGGCGTTCCTGGCCACCTCGCCGATGCTGGCGGTCATCTCCTCCACCGCGCTTGCCGCCGCCTTGACGCTATTGGACATCTCCTCCGCGGAAGCCGCCATGCTGTTCATATTGGTCGCCATCTCCTCCGCGGCAGCGGCCACCGTCGCCGACTGCGCCGTGGTTTCCTCCGCTCCGCTGGCCAGCCGAGTGGAGGTGGCGGAGAGCTCGATAGCCGCGCAAGACAACATGCTTCCCTTCTCGTTCATGTCGTGCATGATCTCACACAACCGAGCCGCCATGCCGTTCATCGCCGTGACCAACTGACCCACCTCGTCCTCCTGATTCAGGCTGAGTCGCTGAGTCAGATCACCCTCCGAAATGCCCTTCGCCAAACCTACCGCCTGCTTGAGCGGGCGAGTGATTCCGCGAGTCAGGCTGAAGCCCAAGGCCAGCGTCAGGCCGACGCCGATCAGGGCGCCCACCCCCGATGTAACCATGGCCAACCGCGAATTCGCTTTGCCTTGGGCGCTTTGCGCCTCGGCCCTTGTGCTGTTCAACTCGATCAGCCTCGACAGCGGCTTGAGCACGGCCTCCTGCTTGGCTCGGCATTCAACCATGGCGAGATCGTGCATCGTATTGTAGAAATCAACGCTTTTTTGTGCTTCGGCCCGCATGTTTGCGAACTCGCCGAAAACCTCCTTCATCGCATTCGCCATCTCGCCGTGGAGAATCTTCGCCGCCCCTTCCTTATCGGCCTTGGCCACAAGATCTCGTATCTTCGCCACGCAGCCGTGAAAAGCGTTGTGATGCTCCTGCACGTCGGCAAGTATCTTCTTGAGCTCCGGGTTCGCAGTCTTCAGTGAAGCCATCCATTTGCCGAAATTGCACGCCGCCGGATCGTGCCCTCCCTCGAACGCCTCGTTGTTGTATACCAGGCTCTGAAGGTTCATAACCAGTTTGTAGTGGTCTCCCGTGAATTGCTGAATGCTGGCAAGCAAAACGGCTGGGTCACCGATGTCCTTGGCTTTGAGATCGGTAGCGGCTTTTAGAAAGCTCTCACTCGATTCTCTCCATGCCTTTTCAGCCTCGGCAAACTGCTTGCACAGCTCCGCCTCTTCCGCGGTCTTCGGCAGGTTTTCATAGGTCTTCCAGGACGCCGCGTAACCCTCATTAGCCTTGTTGATATTGTCGATCTGCCTCTTCCAATCCTCCGCACTCAGGTGAGTACTCAGCAGCGTCCGCTGAGCAACACGCACGGACTCGAGGCTCTTCGCGACCGTACCCAGGCCGTCAACGCTCGGCAAACACTGATCGCTGACTACGCGCAGATCGTGCCCCACCTTCGTGAGCCCCCAAACGCCCGTACCCCAGATGCCTGCAAGCAGAAGAGCAACAAGCACAAACCCGCCAACCAGCTTGGTTCCGATCTTCACGTTCTTGAGCATCGCAAGTCTCCCTATCTGGTCGCCCGGCCGATCTCAGCATTCCGAACACATCGCGGCAGCAGCCAACCCCCACACGATCAGCCTTGCACGACCGCACACGGCAACCCAGGATGTGCAGTACAACCACGAAGTGTGCCTTTCGCCTCAGGGTTTCCCCTGAGACCCATCCGTAGTTCGACTGAGACCTTCTCTGACTTGAGCACCCTGTGATGGCGGGCTTGGCAAATCCGTGGTGCTTGCTTGAAATGGTAGAGATAAGAGGCCCGATAACGTACGCTACTGTTGACCAACCCGAATCTCAGACTGTGTCTCACCAGTAGCTGCCAACGATGGCTTGCCGTCCTCAGCAATGAAACAGGGCCCCCCGATCACTCGGACGGCCCCTGCAATATGGTCAGTCTGGACCAAACGGCCTGCTCCGGCCGATCGAGCGGATCCCGCTAGACCTTGAACTGCCCCACCAGGCCCTGCAACTGTTCGGCCAACTTCGACAGGTCATTGCCTGCGGCCTGAGTCTGCGCCGCACCCTGCGCCGTCTGCTTGGCGGCCTGGTCCACGCCCGCAATGTTCTTGGTGATCTCCTTGCTCACCGCGGCAGACTGAGCGACTCCTTGCGACACCGTCTCCGCCGCGCTGGCCGTCTGGCCGATGTTCTGGGCAATCTCCTTCGTCGTGGTGCTCTGCTCCTCGACCGCCGAGGCAATCGTGCTCGACACCTCGTTGACCTTGGCGATCACGCCGCTGATTTCATTGATCGACTGCACCGCACTGCCGGTGGACGACTGGATCCCTTCGATTCGCTTGCGAATGTCTTCCGTGGCTTCCGCAGTCTGCTTGGCCAGTTCCTTGACCTCGGTGGCCACGACCGCAAAACCTTTTCCGGCATCCCCAGCGCGGGCCGCCTCGATCGTCGCGTTCAGGGCCAGCAGGTTCGTCTGCTCGGCAATATCCTGAATGACCCCGATGACCTTGCCGATCTCGTCGGCGGCGGTACCCAATTGGCTGATGTTCTCATTGCCCACCGCGGCCAGTTGCGCCGCCTGGCTGGCCACCGTCGCGGCCTGCTCCGCGTTCCTGGCCACTTCGCCGATGCTCGCGGTCATCTCCTCGATGGCTGCCGCAACCGTCTTGACGTTGGCCGACATCTCCTCGGTGGACGCGGCCATGTTGTTCATGTTGGTCGCCATCTCCTCGGCGGCGGCGGCCACCGTCGCCGACTGCGCCGTCGTTTCTTCCGCACCGCTGGCCAACTGGGTGGCCGTGGCCGACAGCTCCGTCGATGAGCCGGCCAGCGTCCTGGCGCTGACCGCAATCTCGCCGATGATCCGCTGCAACTTCTCCACGAACGTGTTGAACCACTTGGCCACGTCTCCAACCTCGTCGCTCGTGTGAACCTCCAGACGACGGGTCAGATCGCCTTCGCCTTGGGCAATGTCCTGCAATGCCGCCGCTGCCCGCCGCAACGGAGTGACGATCCGGTGAGCCGAGAAGCCCGACAGCAGCCCGCACAGAACGAACGTCAACACCGCCCCGCCGATCGTCCAGTACAGCATGGACATCAGGGCCCGGTCCATACTCGCAATGGCATCCTGAAAGTCGTCTTCATAAGCGCCTGCCCCAATGACCCAGTCCCAGGGCTGGAAGTAACTGATGGCCGCGATTTTGTACCGGGCCGTAACATCCCCCTCGTTCTTCCAGGGATATCGCTCGAAATCGCAGTTGTCGTCCTTCAGCACCAGCGCCTTGTTGATAATCGACTGGATGAACAAATGCCCGTCCGCATCCTTGGCCTCCCAGATGTTCTCACCGTCTCTCTTGCCGCCCAGAGAAACGATATACTTGCCCTTTTGATCGCCCGTGCCGCCAAGGATGTAGACATAGCCGGTCTTGCCGACAACGGTCTTCATGATGCTGTCGCGGACCTCCTTGACGCTTTCCTGTGGAACACCGACAAACAGGGCGCCTATCACGTTCTTGTTCGCATCGAAGATCGGTTCATAAGCCGTATGGAACCAGGCATTGACCACAAACGCCCGCCCGACATATGTCTTGCCTTGCAGCACCGTGGTAACCACCGGATTGGGCTTGCCGTCAGGCTCAACCGCCGGAATGTACGTGCTGATCGCCCGCTTGCCATCTGCCGCAGTCACGTTGGTGCAGGCGCGCAGCATGTCGCCGGCCTCGTTCATCCGCTGAAATATCGTGCACGCCCCACCCACCAGCGACTTGACTTCGTCGACGACGGGCGCGGGCTGCTTGGAGTCAAAGTTCTGTCCCAGCCAGTTCTGCCCAACCATCATTTTGGGTAGTTCGACCTTCGTCGGCTGCTTCGTCAACTGATTGACCGCGTCCCAGGTAACCTTCTCCGGGGCAAACGTGATCTCGCCTGCCTGCCTTAACACTCTGCCGGCCACCTTGAGGTCGCTTTCAAGCTTCAGATTCAGGCTCGCTTGTTGGGCCCGCAACATCTGATACACGCCCTTGGCGACGGCGGCACACTCGTTGCGAGCCTGCTTATCCAATTCCTCCACCAACTGAGTTCTCACCCGGCCTTTCTGCACCAGCACGAGAACCACCAGCACGGCGGCCGTTAAGAAAACACCCGTGACACCCAACGATACGATCTTTGACCTTAGTTTCATCTCACGTGCCCTTTCTCAAGCATGCCCAGCATCCAGCCAGAACGCTGGCTACAGGTGATCACAGTCTGGAACCGCACTAGCGGCCGGCACGAGCCGTTTTGTTCATCTGCCTCAGAACTCTACGCCCAGAGATCAATGCGGCTTGCGCGCATTCTCTCGAATCACCGTGCGATTCGGCTGCGGACCGCAAAAGCTGATCCGCCTCAGACGCTTACGATCTGACAACCGGAGCCGCAGACCGCCTCGAAGCCTCAGAACTTACTTCCAAGCGTTCGCACCGCCCCGCAAGCCGGACTGTTCGCCCGTATGGCACTGAGCCTTTTCCCGATGAACGGACGAACCCCGGGACCGCTGATATATGAATCGCCTCCGGGTCGAACTTCTTTAGCAACTCAGGGAAATCCCCGATGCTGTGGCTCACCTCCACCTCGCCAAGCCTGCTGGAGACCTGTTGCGCCACCTCATCTCAGAATAGATCGGCCTCTTTTATCGGACCCACCTCGCACGACGGCTGCAGCAAAACCCTGACGCACAACCACGACAGATCCCTATATATGGGTGCCTTTGCGAGAGTAGACTGTTCACAAGAAGAAAGCTGCCCGGCAATTCCCGGTGGCCCTTCGCCGAAAACCGCTGGGTCCTTGGTTGCAGAATGGGATGGAACGCGGCCCGTTCATGCGCGGAGTGCGCTTCTATTCCTCGTTCCTTGACTGCCGGCGCCGCTATACGCAGTGCTCAGGACGACCGCCCCGGTCACGCACCGCCTACCTGCATGCGGAGAAAAGTGACCGCCTTAAGACCGGCCTCTTCAAGGACCTTGCCGACAGTCTTCTTGTCATCTTTCACGAAGGGCTGCTCGAGCAGAACCTGCTCGCTGAAATAGCGGTTCATCTTCCCGATGAGAATCTTGTCGACCATGTTCTCCGGCTTCCCTGAAGCAATGATCTGGGCCCGCTGGATCTCCTTTTCCTTTTCAACCAACTCGGCCGGCAGGTCCTCGCGTCGCAACGCCTTGGGAGCCATTGCCGCGATGTGCATGCAGAGGTCGTTGAGCAGGGCTTCACTGCCTCCGGAGCCTTCAACAACCAGCAGAACACCCAGCTTGCCGTCGTGATGCACATAGCCGGCGGCACGCCCCCGGACCCTCGCCACCCGGGCAATCTTCATGTTCTCCCGAATTCGGTTCAGAACATCGATCAGCAGATCCTGTACGGTCTGGCTCGGATCATCGACGAATTGCTCGGCTCCGATGGTCGCTGCATCCGCATTGCCCGTTAGGGCCGCGTGTTTCGCAATCTTGTTGGCCAGCGCGATGAACTCCGGGTTCCTGCCCACCGGTGCCGTCTCACAGCTCAGTTCAGCCAAGGCCGCGACCCCCTTGGCCGGGTCGACGTACATGCCCATGCGCCCCTCGCCCATGGCACGGCCTGCCTTCTTCTCCGCCGCGGCCGCCCCCCGCTTACGAAGCAGTTCCAGCGCCTTCGTGGCGTCGCCACTGGCCTCCTCCAGCGCTCTCTTGCAGTCCATCATCGGCAAACCGCTGCGCTCGCGCAGATCTTTGACCATTGCTGCGGTAATCTCAGCCATGTGCTTGCTTGCTCCTTGCGTGCTACACACACCCATACCCGACCCAGGTCCCCAGTCACCTGTGCCGGAAAACCCAAGTACACCTGGACCATCATGAACGACATCAGAAACGGCGCAGGCATGGTTCGCCCGGCCGCCGCGCGTGGATCTCTTATCCTATGTCGAGGCCACGGCCGAATCCGTCACCGGCTGGCCGCTCGCGGCTTCGTCGCCCTCTTGCGCGGTAGACTCGCCGGCCTCCTCGGCCGGCGCCGCTGCGCGGCTCGATCGTTTCGCACCCGCAGTCCCCCGGGTTGCGGCAGCCTCGCCGGCACCCTCCGCGGGCCGTGCCCGTTTACCCTCCTCAATCGCCTCTACCATCGCCTCGCAAACCAGCTCGATCGCTCGCATCGCGTCGTCGTTACCCGGTATCGCGATATCCACGTAGTCGGGATCCGAGTCTGTATCAAGCAAGCCAATCACGGGAATCTTGAGTTTGCGAGCTTCAAGACAGGCGATATACTCGCGCCGAACATCGATCACCACCACAACGCCCGGCAGCTTCGTCATGCTCCGGATGCCTTCCAGGTTCCGCTTGATCTTCCGTCGCTCCCGCGTGAGCGTCGCAATCATCTTCTTGCTGTACTTCCCCGCCATCCCCTCCGCTTCAATCGCCTCCAATTCCTCCAGCCGAGCCAGCCGCGAACGAATCGTCCGGTAGTTGGTCAGCGTCCCACCCAGCCATCGCTCCGACACATAATGCATTCCGGTGCGCTTGGCGGCATCCATCACGGCATAGCGGGCCTGACGCTTAGTCCCCACGAACAGAACATCCTGCCCCTTGGCAACAACATTCGCGACGAACTTCTTGGCGCACAAAATGCCCTTGATCGTCTCGCGAATATCAATGATGTGGATCTGATTGCGCGTCCCGAAGATGTATGGACGCATTTTGGGATTCCAGGCACTCGTCCGATGACCGAAATGGATCCCTGAATCGATGAGCTTACGAACGAACTCTGACGCCAAACGACACCTCCGCTTGCGACCGACCTGCTGACTCGATGAAGCGTCGCGCAACTTCACCGGGCGCGCGGACCTCCCGCGCTCCATACCCACACCCGCCCCACTGCGAGGCAGGCTCACCCCTTTCGCCGAAAAGTCACAGCCAGGGGCGATACAGGAAGCGATCTATATTACCCGCAGACATGCAGTCCCGCCAGCCCCCCTTCCCTCGGGTTTGACCCGCCCCCCGACCGCTGATATACCGATGACCGTGCCCGAGTCCGACAAAGATGCCAAACCATCGTGCTCCCCGCCGGCCAGACCCAGAATCTTCATCTCGGCGGCTGAACCGAGCGGCGATCGCCATGCGGCCGGTCTGGTCCGGGAAATTCGCCGTCTTTGCCCCAAGGCCCACCTTTTCGGCGTCGCTGGACCGGCAATGCAGGCCGCAGGCTGCCTGGCTATTGACGATTTGACGTCAAAATCAGCCATGTTGGTCGGTGCCCTCCGACTGCTGCGCCATGCGCGGCGGCTCATGCGCCAAATCTCCCGAATACTTGCGGCCACCCCGGTCGATCTGGCTATCGTCGTGGACTCTCCAGCGCTGCATCTTCCGATGGCTAAAAGACTTAGAAAGGCCGGATGTCCCGTCCTGTACTATATCGCCCCACAACTGTGGGCTTGGGCTCCCTGGCGGATTCGCCGCCTCCGACGCCGTGTGAACCGGGTCGCAGCCATCCTGCCCTTTGAAGAAGGCTACTTCCGACAGCGAGGCGTCGACGCCAGGTATGTGGGCCATCCGTTGGTCGAGCAGCTTGCCGACTACAACCCGGATCATACGCTGCTTGCGGCCATGCGCCAGGCCGGTTCGCCCGTCGTCACGTGCCTGCCGGGGTCGCGGTCCCATGTGATCCAGGAGGTGCTCCCAGGCCAAATCGAGGTGGCCCGAACCATCGCTGAGCACCATCCCCGCGCCGTATTCCTCTTTGCGGCCGCTGATGCCCGTGCCTCGGCCATCATTCGTGAGTTCCTGCCCACCGACAACCTCAACTGCCGCGTCGAGATCGGTCATCTGCCCGAAATGCTGTCCGCCTCCGACCTGGCCCTCTGTGCTTCAGGCACAGCTACTCTCGAAGTGGCCTGCCACGGGGTCCCGATGATCGTGATGTACAACGGATCCAAGTGGGGCTACCGCCTGGTCGGGCGACACCTCATCACTACGCCTCATCTTTCCCTGGTGAATATCCTCGCCGGCCGTCGAATCGTGCCCGAATTCATGCCCTACTATGATTCCACCGAGCCCATCGCCGCCGAAGCCCTCGATATCCTCGCCAACCCGGCTCGACAGGAAGCGATCAAAACCGATCTGGCCAGGATCGTGAATTCCCTGGGCACCTCGCGGGCAGCCGAGCAAGCCGCCCGCATGGCCGTGGAGATGATCGGCTCTGAACCGGCTGCGTCGTATAATAATAGTGACGCGGGCTGAGGTGGCTCGTAAGAACTCGCGCCGGAAGAGGCCGGGCGAGGCATCCCGCGAGATGGTTTTCTGTGGGCGACCGCATGCCGACTTACGAGTATCGCGCAGCAGACGGACAAAAGGCTTGCGACTACTGCCGCGAGCGATTCGAAATTCGCCAATCCATGAGCGAGGAGCCGTTAGCTGCCTGCCCAAGGTGCGGCAACCCGGTTGAACGGGTCATCTCGTTGTGTGCGGTCTCGACCGCCCAATCCGTCAAGTCCATGCTCAGCGACAAGAACCTCAAGAGCAAGGGCTTTACCAAGTTGGTCAATGAAGGCGGCGGCCGTTTCCGAAAAACCACATGAGCGGCACCGCGCGGCTCCGCAGTGCTTGAGGCGCGGACCCTTTCGTGGAGACTCAAGGTCCGCTACATCGTCTTTCGGGGCTGTCGGCCTCGTTCTCATTGCACCCGCTTCTCTGGCTCTCCCAAGCTTGATCGCCCGCTCAGCATCTCGTTTGCCCTGCTCGGCGCGACCCTGTGCGGGATCTTCCTGACCCCCGTGTTCTACTACGTTCTGCAATGGGCGGCGGAGTGCGGAAGGCCGAAACAAGTCCCGGCGGCCGCCCTAACAGGGTCCGGCAACCCCAGCCACTCCAAATGATGGCCACGCACGAGGGGAAACCGGTCGACACACGAACAAGAATCCTTATTATCTGGGGTCATGAACCAACAGGAGCGAAACCAACGGAAAGATGATCTGTCGGCACCGAAGGAACCGGCCACCACATTGACCTTAAGGCTGGTGGTCCTCGGCCTGCTGCTCATCGGCTGCGTCCTGGTCTTGCGGCCGTTCATCTCCGCGATCCTGTGGGCCATCGTGTTGTGCATCTCGAGTTGGCCGATTTGCTCCCGACTTGCGGACCTTCTTCGCGGTCGTCGCGGCCTGGCCGCCGCGATTCTGACGGTGTGCATCATCCTCATCCTTTTGGCCCCGTTCGTTTTGATCGGGCTTAGCCTGGCCGACGACGTGCGGGCTTTGGGCTCTGGCCTTCGCGAATTCCTGGGGTTACCGCCCCTGGAGCCTCCCGGGTGGGTTGAGCGGCTTCCTCTGATCGGTTCGCATGCGGCCGACACATGGCGAGATCTCGCTTCGGACAGCGCCCAACTTACCTCGCGACTCAAGCCTTTCGTTGAGCCGGTCACTTCGGCGCTGCTCGCCGGCAGCGTGCATTTCATGAAAGGCGTCGCCGAGCTGGCCCTCAGTATCTTCATCGCCTTCTTCCTTTTCCGTGATGGTGCGGTCGTCGCTCAGCGATTCGTCGAAGCCACCGAACACATCGTCGGCGCCCAGACTCGTGAACTAGTCGACGTCGCTGCAAAGACGGTTCGAGGGGTCGTCTACGGCATCCTCGGCACTGCCCTGGCCCAGAGCGTCATCGCGGGTATCGGTTTTCTCATCGCGGGCATTCCCGGTGCCGGGCTGCTCGCGTTGCTGACATTCTTTCTTTCGGTGGTGCCGATGGGTCCCCCACTCGTCTGGGTCCCGGCCGCGATCTGGCTTTTCTGGAAAGGGTGGCTGGGCTGGGGCATCTTTATGGTGTGCTGGGGACTGCTGGTCAGCAGCGTCGACAACGTCATCAAGCCGATGATCATCAGTCAGGGCAGCCGCATGCCCTTCGTGTTGGTCTTATTGGGTGTCCTGGGCGGAGCGATCGCCTTCGGCTTCATCGGCGTCTTTCTCGGCCCCGTCCTCCTGGTTGTCGGCTTGCGGCTTCTCGATCACTGGAATAAGACGCGACTGGCACAGAGGCGGATGGGAAAGTCAGGATGACGGGGGAAGCGGTCGGGCATCAGTTGTCAGTCGTCAGTGCTCAGTGCGGAGCCTTCGGCAGGGCTGAAGACTGACCATTGATAGCTTGGTTTGGCCATTCGGGCTTCAGACTCCCTTGGTCATTGGTGCTTGGGTATTGGTCATTTCCTCGAAACCGGGGTGTTTGACAAATCCCGCCGCATGCTCATGGCTCATCCTCGCCAGGTTGCGTTCCGGTCCATTCATCCGCCTTCAACTCGGGAAACCGTCAGTACCCGTCAATCCGCCGGCATGCAGCGCCCTTTGGCCCACTGACGCAGAGCCTGGACGCTTTCGGCCATCGTCACCGAAAGCGGCGGCGATTGCTCCAAGGCCTGCAAGAGCCGGTCTGTGTCCAAGGCCGCCCCTTCTGCAAACGCATGATGCAACCCGGAAACGACGGCCTGCTCGATCTCCGCGCCACTGAATCCTTCCGACCGCTCGGCCAGCTTGTCCAAATCGAACTTTTCCGGATCGCGGCCGCGTTTTCGCAGATGAATGGCAAAGATCTCCCGCCTGGTCGACGCCTCCGGCAGATCAACGAAGAAGATCTCGTCAAATCGCCCCTTTCTCAAGAGCTCCGGCGGCAGGGCCTCGATGTCGTTGGCCGTGGCGACCAGGAACACCGGCGCTCGGTGCTCCTGCATCCAGGTCAGCAGCGAGCCGAACATCCGCTGCGACAACCCGCCATCCGTGCTTCGCGAGGCCGCCGAGGCAAACGCCTTCTCGATTTCGTCAATCCACAGGATGATCGGGGCCATGCTTTCGGCCTGCTTCAGGGCGTCGCGGAGCCGCCGCTCCGACTCGCCGATGTACTTGTCATACAAGGCACCGACATCCATCCGCATGAGGGGCCGCTGCCAGGCCGTCGCAATGGCCTTGGCGCACAGGCTCTTGCCGGCACCCTGCACGCCAAGCATCAGAACGCCCCGCGGGGCAGTGATGCCGAACTTGGCAGCCTCATCCGACATTGCTTGCTGCCTGAGCTTCAACCAATGCTTGAGACGCCGCAGGCCGCCGATCTCGGACAGGTCCACCGGGGCCTCCACGTACTCCAGCAGTCTCCCGCTGTCCAGGGTGCGCCGCTTGGCGGCCAGAATGCCGTTGATGTCCGAAGCATCCAGGCGATGGTCCTCCAGGACGACCTCGGTGATGATTCGCTCGGCCTGCCGTCGGGTCAGGCCGCGAAGGTTGCGGATGATCGTCTGGAGCTGGCGGCGCGTCAGGTCCACTTCGATCGGCTCCCGACGGTGAAGACGACGAACAACCTCTCGGATGATGCAATCCAGCTCCGTTTCACTGGGCAGCGAAACCTCGAAACGCGCCGCCTCCATCGCTACAACCGAAGGCAGTTGGTCGGCGTAGTCAATCAGCACCATGTGACTGCCGGTCTGACGGCAATGACAGACTGCTTCGCGGAAGTACCGCAGCGTCTTCGCGTCGGATAGGTGCGGACCAAGATCAAGCATCACGCAGATGTAGCGTCCAGGAAGCTGAGTGAGCTGCGCAAGGGCGACCGCCGCGTTCTCCGTGGTAGTCACACGCTTGCCCGCGTCGACCAGGCCATCCCGCAATCCCGAGGCGACCGACCACTGCCACAAGCCCAGCCCCGCTAGGTCCCGGGCCATGTCGAAGGCCACTTCACGAACCAGGTTGACAGCAGATTCCTCCTCGCCGGTCACCACCGAAATCAATGGGTGCCCCGCGTGGATTAGCAGCTCCAATTGTTCGCGGTCGGTCATGAACAGATGCCCTCATTGCCGGGCCCGGCAGGGATCGCCGCCCACCATCTTCAAGCATACCACACCGCACCGACAAGTAAACGCCCGCGTCTTGCGGAAGGGCCTACGAATGGATGAAAGGTAGGGCATGGTCGGAGCCACCAAAGGTGGCGGAGACCTGCCGGTCCTGGATGTGGAACGCGGCCAGTCTCTACCGCTGTGCCGACCTCGATGCTGCCCTCCGTGCGGCACCGTCAACGCGTGTGCCACCGTTGCAGCGATGCACACCCGAATCACCGCCTCGCCATGCCGCGACAACCGTCCTTGACAGCACGCCCCGCACGAGATTACATGAACAAGTCGCAAACGTTGACTCTGTTCCTCACCGGCCGGAGAGCCTCGCTATGATGATCCATTCACATCACGACAGCCGTCGCCAATTCCTTCGCCAGGTGGGCCGCGCCGCGCTTGGCGGCATGGCCCTCGGCTTCCTGCCGCGCCCCCTCTCAGCACAGTCTCGCCCGACCCAAACAAGCCGCGTCGCCCTGACAACGGGCGAAAGCCGAGGCGACAACATCCACCGTGCCCTCAGGCTGATGGAGCCCCAGATCCGCGAGACGCTCGCCCGCAAGAAGCGCGTCCTGCTCAAACCAAACATCGTATCGACCGGTAGACAACTGGCCGCAACCCACGCGGACTGTCTCGAGGCCGTTCTCGATTTCCTCTCCGCTTTTCACAAGGATGAGTTCATCATCGCTGACTCCTCCGCCTCGGGATCCTCGCATGAAGGCTTCTCGAACTACGGCTACGACCGGCTGGCACGCAAGCACAAGGTCCGCTTCCTGGACTTCGACGATGAGCCTTCGACGATCGTCTACGTGTCCGATCATCGTTTTCATCCCCAGGCCGTCCGCATGTCCGATCTGCTTCTGAATCCCGAGACCTACATCGTCTCGGCGGCAATCCTCAAGACCCATGACCGGGCCGTCGTCACCTTGTCACTCAAAAACGTCGTCGTCGGGGCCGCCAAGAAAGACAAGACCTTTCGGTGGGGTGTGCCCGACAGCGGTTCGAACGACAAGATGATTATCCACGGCGGGCCGGCCAACGAAGCCATCAACCTTAACCTCTTCCAACTTGCCCGGCGCTTGCACCCCGACCTGTCGGTCCTCGACGGCTTCCAGGGCATGGAACACAACGGCCCGGTCGGCGGCACGCCCGTCGATCATAAAGTGGCCGTCGTCAGCACTGACTGGTTGGCGGCCGACCGCGTCGCTACCGAACTGATGGGGTTCGACTTTAACAAAGTCGGCTATCTCTCATTCGCCGCCAAGGCTGGTCTCGGCGAGGGCGATCTGTCGCGCATAGAGATCCTCGGCGAAAAAGTGACCGACCATGTCCGGCACTATCGCCCTCACGACCGCGTCGAAGAGCAGTACAAGTGGATGACCCGCTCCTAACCCACCCGGCCAATGATCGTCTTCGAGTAGTCCGGATCGCCCGCAAAATCGATCGGAAGTCCGGGCCGTTCAATAATCTCGCATCTCCGGCTCCCGGCCGCCTTCTGAACTGCCTGCTCCAGTCGCTGTCTGCTGAGCCCGCGATCGTTGGTGGCTAACAGCAGCAGGCCGTCCCGCTCCAACAGTTCAATCGCCCCCGTACACAGGGCTTCAAGCTGCTCTTCGAGCACGAACACACGGCGTGGCTGTCGCTGCCGGGAGAATGTAGGCGGATCAAGGATGATCAGATCATATCGCAGCCCCTGCCGGCGGGCCCGCTTATAGAAGTCAAAAATGTCGCTGCAAAAGAATCGATGAGGCCCAAGAGCCACCCCGTTGATCTCGAAGTTTCTCTTGCCCCACTCGAGGTATCGCTTGTGAGCGTCCACGCTCGCCACCTGGGTCGCCCCTCCGACGGCCGCAGCCACCGAAAAGCCGCATGTGTACGCGAACAGATTGAGAACACGCCGACCCGCTGAAAGCTCGCGCACCCGCTTCCGGTTGTCGCGATGGTCCAGAAATAACCCATAGGCAAAGCCGTCATAAGGCCGGACTAGGAACTGCAGCCCATGCTCCCAAACGGCATACTCATCGGCAGCCCGCTGCCCGAACCACGGCTCCGGGTTCGTGTGAGCCGCCGCAATTCTCCGATCAAGACGCCCCCGCTCGCGCACGAACCACTTGCGATACACAGCCGTCGCCCCCAGCCGCCGACATAATTGCTCGGCGATCGCTCGTGCCGCGTCCTCGCCCATGGCAAGCCGCTGCTCGTGCAACTGGGCCATCAGCACCGGCCCCAGCTTCTCCATGACCAGTCCGGGCACGCCATCCGCTGCACCATTGAGGATCCGTACCGCTTCCAGGGAATCGTCCTCCAGCAACCGCCGTCGCAGTCTGAGCGCTCGCTCGATCTCGCTTCTGTACGCCGGGCTCATCAAGACCTCCACTGCCCCTGCGTCCCGCCAGGACACAACCCCTCCGGATGCTACAGACGCGGCAATCGGATTGTCCAGCAAGTCCGTACCGGCCTGGTTGCGCGACGCCGCAGCATCTTGCGTCATTCCCCCGATGGCATGAAAATACCGCCGCCATGTCCTCGTCCACACGAGTTTGGGCATCGCTGCTCGACTTGCTTATGCCGCGGGCTTGTCCAGCCTGCAACCGAACCCTCTCGGCCTCGGATGACGTCTGGTGCCCCGCCTGTGCCATGACCCTATTGGAGTCCGTGACGCCCCCGGATCGTTACTGCTCCCGCTGCGGGCAATCAGTCGGACCCTATCTCTTGGATGCTTCCGGTTGCGCCGCCTGCCGTGATACCCGCTTGTTCGTGGACCGCATGGCTCGTGTCGGACCCTACAATGGAATCCTCCGTCAGATGGTGACCAAGTACAAGTTCGGCCGTAATCAGCACCTCGATCGGCCTTTGGCCAGGCTCATCAAGTCGGCCATCGAAGGCCGCGGCTGGAACCGGGAGATCGATGCCCTCGTGCCCGTACCCACGACGTGGTACAATCGGCTTCGGTATCGCTTCCGCCCTGCGGCACAGCTCGCACGAGCCACGGGCCGCGAACTGCATATCCCGGTCCTTCCCCTCATCCGCGTGATCGGAAAGAAATACAACCAGATGGATCTGCCCGCCTCGCTGCGACCTGGAAACGTTCGCGGCGTGTTCAAGCTTCATCCGCGGGCACGACCGGCCGGTGCTCGACTCTGTATCATCGACGACGTCTGCACAACCGGAGCTACCATCAATGAGATCGCCCGCGTCCTCAAGAAGGCCGGCGCGGCGGCTGTCTATGCGGCGGTGGTGGCGAAAACCGAGGCGGATCAACCGATCGCGTAGGGGAACGCAGGAGAAGAATACGGCGCTCACGCACGATGCGCAAATCGGCGCTGCCTGCGTTGGTGTCAAAGCCGTGCCGACCGGATCGAACTCCGCAAGAGACTGTACAGGGCCCCGCCCGCTGACGCAGGGCAAGCACGGCCTCATGGCCCGAACCTGATCAACCGCCGGCACATCACGCCGTCGGGCGAGGGTAGCTCGATCCCGAACGGCTCGGCCGGCAACAGGCCCAGCCGCCCGGCCTGGCAAATTCCATCGGATAACTCAGCAGGCTCCATCTTGTCGGTTTTGTAGAAGACCAACGACGTCCCGGGATTGATGAGCGCTCGCAGTCCATGAAGCACCTCGGCAATCTTGCCCACCGCGCGAACCACGATCACGTCGAATGGTCCGCCCCCCTTTCGGGCCAGATCTTCGCCCCGACTGTGAATCGCCCGCAAATTGGCCAGTCCCAGAACCGTCGCCGTCTCTGCGACAAAACGGGCCTTCTTACCTGTCCCGTCCACCGCTGTAATCTGCCACCGAGGACACATGATCGCCAACGGCACGGCCGGGAAACCGGCACCCGTGCCCACATCCAGAACGTGAGTCGGCTGCTCGGGTTGAACCCAAGCGGTCGCGAGCAATACCAGCGAATCGGCGTAATGCTTGGCCGCCGCATCGGCCGGCGACGTGATCCGTGTCAGGTTGAAATGCCGGTTCGTCTCGATCACCCGCCGGAAATGCTCAAACATCCGCGCACGCTGCTCCTTGCTCGGCGACACGCCAATGGCCCCACAAGCCCGCATCAGCGCATCATCAAAGGCCTGCCGTTCGGGCGTCCCGCTCATCAGCTCGCTTGGCTCCATACGCAGCATGATAACCGCGGACCCGGCCGGGTACTTAGCGCCGGACTTGATGAACAACCCTCCGGCCCATAAGCTTTCCGCCTGACCCGATGAGACCAAGGTAAGCCACGGGCTTCCTGTTCAAGCAAGCCACGGGCCTTCCTGAAATCGGACTTCTCATAATCATGCCCCAGGTGGCATACGAAAGGATGAACCCGTGCCGGAGATCGCCCCGTTTCGCGCCCTGCGTTACGACACCAAGCGCTTTTCCACCGATGTCTCGAAACTCGTCGCCCCTCCGTATGACGTGCTCGAGGCCGAAGACAAAGCTGAGTTGCTCGCCCGGTCCGACAAGAACATCGTCGCCGTCGACCTGCCCTACGTGCCGCCCAGTAAGGCCGGTCCCGACGCCGTGTACGCCCAGGCGGCCGACCTGCTCAACCGCTGGAAGAGTGACGGCACGCTCGTCCGGGACGACCAACCCGCGCTTTACATCTACCATCAGGCATACGAATACGCCGGACGCGCCTACACGCGCAAGAAGTTCTTCGCCCGAATGCGCATCGAAGCCTTCGGTAAAGGCACCGTCTTCCCGCACGAACAGACCTTCGGCGGCCCCAAGGAGGACCGCTTCAAGCTTATGCGGGCGACCCAATGCCAGTTGTCGCCGGTCTTCGGCCTCTACAGCGACCCGGAAAACGTCATCAGCAAACTGCTGGACCCCGGCAGCCGTCCCCCGGACATGACCGCCGACATGCAGGGAGTCGACAATCGCCTTTGGATGCTGCAAGACCCCGCAGCGATCGACGCGGTCTGCAAGGCATTCTCCGGCCGGGCAGTCTACATCGCCGATGGCCATCACCGTTACGGCACCGCCCTGAACTATCGCGACACCCTCATCGAGGAAGAGGGCGAGCTGCCCAACGACCATCCCGCCCGCTTCGTTCTTGTCGGACTTTGCGCCATGGAGGATCCCGGTTGCATCATCCTTCCAACTCATCGCACCGTCAGCGGCTTCGGCTACCTGACGGTCGATGACATCCTCGATGTGCTGCGGACCGGCCTGGCGCTCCAGGAGGTTGCAGTACCTCCAACCGACGCCGAGACCCTGCTCAAGCCCGATTCCCCCTGCGATGTGGTCCTCTATGTCCCCCGCGGCGAGCGGGTTTTCAGCGGAACATTCTTACATCGTGATGTCCTGGCGCAGTTGGCGCCCGATCGGAGCGAGGCTTGGCACAGACTGGATCTGGCTTACCTGCATCGCTATTTGATTGAGGAACTGATCACCGGCCGGGCCATGGGTGGCTCCGAGCCGACGGTCCGTTACTTTAAGGTGACACAGGCTGCTATCGAAGACGCACGCCAGACCGGCGGGATCGCCTTCATTACCAAGGCCTGCACCATGCATGAACTGCGAGCCGTCAGCCACGCCGGCGACCTGATGCCTCAGAAAAGCACGTTCTTCTATCCCAAGTTGGCCACGGGGTTGGTCATCAATCCCCTGGCGTAGACGAGGGGCCGTGTTCTGCCGATGCAGCGTGCGCCTGATCGCGTCGGCAAGTGGGGACGGAGTCGTCCGCAGTCACAGTCGGCAGGGAGTTTGCTTCCATTCTCCGAAAGGAGCCGATCATGCCACAAGATACATACAGCCGACGCAGATTCATTGAGACGACCCTGGCCGCGAGCGGGTTTACGCAAGTAGCAGTCCGACTCTCTCAGGCGGCTCAAACCGCCCAGACACCGCCCGCAACCGGCCCCGCCGCAGGTCCGGTTTACGACGACCAACAGCACACCAGCGATCTCTTTAAAAACACCCCCCGCCGACACGCATTTCGAGCCCACACGCTCGACGAGTTTCGCCAATGGCAGTCTTCGTTCAGACAACGACTCCGCGAACTCCTCGGCATCGCCGCCATGGAACGCGAAGTGCCCTTCGAACACCGCGCCGAACAAGTCGAGCGCGTCGCAAAGGACGGCTATACCCAGGAAAAATGGTACCTGTGGACCGAGCCCGGCGTCCCGCTGCCCATCTGGGTGCTGATTCCGGAAAAGCCCGCCGCCGGACCGCACCCTCTGGTCCTGACACCCCACGGCCACAACGTGCCGGAGATCTACCTGGGTGTTGCCGACGGCGACGCCGACCGCAAATCCATTGCCGAAGGTCAGCGGGACATCGCCGTTCAGGCCGTGCGCGAGGGGTATCTCTGCATCCATCCGACCGCGCGGGGCTTCGGCGAGACCATGCGCCCCGAGGACCGCAAGAGTCGCAAGGTCCACTCCTGCCGGACCGGCCTGATGCACGCCATCCTCTTCGGCCGGACCATGATCGGCTATCGCGTGTGGGATATCTCACGGATCATCGATTGGGCGACGCGGCGGTTCGAGATCGACTCCCGCCGAATCGCCATCACCGGTAACAGCGGCGGCGGCACGACGAGCCTTTTCGCACCCGCCTGTGACCAACGGATCAGCGTCGCGGTCCCCAGTTGTTACTTCTGCACCTTCGAGGCCTCCATCGGCTCGATTCACCACTGCGAGTGCAACTACGTGCCCGGACTCCTGCGCGAAGGCGAAATGTACGACGTCGCCGGTCTGATAGCGCCCCGGTGGTTCAGAGCCATCGCCGGCAAGGATGACGCCATCTTCCCCATCGCCGCGGTCCACGAGGCCTTTCATCGCCTCAGAAATATCTATCGCGTGGCCCAAGCCGAGGATCACTGCAGCCTCTACGTCGGCGACGGCCCCCATCGATACTACAGCGACGGCGCATGGCCCTTCATCCGAAACGCCTTCGCGCAGCTCAGCAAGACGGGTTGAGAATCAGCAGGTAGGGCAGGTCGAAGCCGCCTGCGGCCACGAAGACCTGCCGTGTGTGGGCGGGTGGCCCACCCGTTTGCCGCAGCGCATGGATGGGGCCTCGATGATGAATTGCCAAGAAGTGCCAGGAGCTAAGAGGGCTCTATCGGATCACCGTCTGCATCGCCAAAACCGCATACGCCGTCACCAACGACGGATTGTCTTCGTGCCAGCGGTCGGCCTCGTTGACCCAACTCCCATCGGGCCTCTGCGCGCCGACCAACTGGTCGACTAGGTCGGCTCGCCAGTCGTGAGCCACGTTGGCGGAATCAATCAGCACCGGCTCGCCCCACGCCTCAAGCGCCTTGGCAAAAACATGGTAGAAATAGAATAGTCCCTCCTTCGACTTCTCCCCCGGCATATTGGGATTGCTCGTCAGGGTGTAATTGCGCCGGATCCAATCCCAGGCGGCCTTTACCCTCGGGTCGTCGCGATCAACGTTCGCATAGAGCATGCTCTTGAATCCCGCGTAGGTCATTGATCCGTAGGATCGCAGCCGCGGCCGGCCTTTGACCATGATCGTACCCGCCTTGCTTTCCCCACCGTTGGCCGGAGTGTATATAAAGCCCCCGTCGTCAGCTCCCTTGGCAAAGGGCTGATCGTTGCTCCGCTCGGACATCTGGCAGCGGAGCACGAACTGGATGGCCTTCTGATACGCTGGGTCCGTCGGCGGCAAGCCGCTCTGGTGCAGGGCCTCAAGCATCATCTGAGTGTTCGACAGGTCCGGACGCCGGCTCTGGCCGTAGCCCGCCCCACCGTACCAGGGATGATCCGGCGTGATCGGCCTGCCCTCAGTATCGCACTTCCCCTCGGTCCACTGATTGTCTTTGAGATACTTCCTGGCCCCCGCTATGTAATCGCTCACGGCCGGACTCTTCATCGAAGACAACGCCATCAGCACCACGCTGGTGGTGTAATTGCGATAGCCGATCTGCGTGCTGTAGATTCCCCCGTCCGGTTGCTGGAAAGAAAGCACAAATCCCATCGCTTTCTCGACCACCGGGTGCTTCGGCCCGTAATCCGGATGCTGGATCAGGCACTGGGCCACCATTGCGGTCACCGCCGGATCCGCCACGCCCGGCACGATCTCCCAGCCCCCGCTCTCCGTCTGTTTGCTCAACTGGTACCTGATGGCCCGGTCAATGGCCGGCATGGCCTTCTGCCGCAACGCCTCCTTGGAAACCACCTGCCCCGCAGGCTGACTGCCCGGCGAGGTCGTATCCGCCCGCACAATCGCCACCGACCCCAAAAGGACAACGATCAAGCTGCCTGCAATCAAAAACCGCCTCATGACGACACAACCTCCCCGAGCCAATCCCCCAAACCAGGGACCTCCGCTCACGGCCCCACCCGGTCATTCTACCCCCGAAGGCGTCAACAAACCAAAGCACAACCAACGCCGCCGCAGCAGAGGAATGAGACGTCGACCGCCACAGGTGACGCGGTCAACGCCATGCAAGGCCCTTGACGAACACTTCTCAGAACCTTACGGCCGGATATCTGTCCGGCTTACGCGCATGTTTCTGGATCGCAGAACGTTTGGGCTGTGGCCCGCAAAAAGGCAGTCCGCCTTAGTCCCTTCCGTCGCAACTGGTGTGCGTTTTGCGCGCATGTTTCTGGATCGCAGTGCGCCGGGTGCCATGCCCACGGCTTTGCGTGGGCATGCGCCTCCAAATGAATCCGCTCAGCCCGGAATCCTTTCCGTGCCGCACTCTCGCCCGCTCGGCCCGGAATCCTTTCCG
>DAOOIV010000030.1:35505-48512 GCA_035384605.1 Phycisphaerae bacterium | reverse complement strand
TCCAGGCCTACCGGGCAAGCGACGCGGGCGCGAGAATCGACCGCATTATCCTGTCGGGTAGCGGCGGGGTCGACGAGCGCGTCAGGGCGGCGTTTGAGAATCGGTTCGGCAGCCCCACCAGGGTGTTCGACGCTCCGCCGGCGCTGAACTGGAAACGGATCGCCGACGTGTCGGCAGCTCCGTTCATCGCGGCGATCGGCCTGGCGTACAACCACCTGGCCGATGAAATGGGGCGGTTCGACTTCCTGCATCCCAAGGAACCCGAGGCCGAGCGAAAGGAACGAGCGAAGCGACGACCGCTGGTGGCTTTGACGGTTGCGCTGTTTCTCGCGGCGGGTGTGGTGTGGGCGGTTCAGACGCTCCGACTCCAGCAGAAGAAGATCGATGAAGTCGTTGCGGAGCGGCAGCAGATCGAACGACAGACCAAGGAATACGCCGATCTGCTGAAGAAGCACGAAGACCTTGCCGAGTGGATGCGGATGAATGTCGTCTGGATTGACAAACTCAAGCTTCTGGCCGAGCATTTCGTCTCCAACGAGAAGGGATACATCACCGAGCTGGAGATCAAGGATCCCGGCCAGATGATCATCTCGTTGGCGTCGAAGGATAACTCGGTGGGGACACAACTGGCGGAACAGATCCGCAAGATCACGACCAGCCGACCGGCCCCTGACGGAAAGGTTACGACGGTAAGTGAGTTCACGGCCGAGGTGGGCAGGGTAAAGCCCAACCCCAAGGATCCGGAATACCCGTTCATCGACACCGTGACGGTGCGGGTGAAATCGCTCACGACCCCGGCAAAAGGTCGGAGATCCGGATGAGATAATCGTATGGAGCCTCGCGAGAAGCTGCTTGTTGGAATTGTTGTGGCCATTGCGGTCGTTGGAGCCGCCTTTGGCGCCCGGCGTCTGTACGTTGATCGGGCGAACAAGTTGGAGGTAAGCCTCAAGTACGAGCAGAGGAAGCTGAGCCAGGCGAAGAAGAAGCTTGAAGATGCGAAGGCCAAAGAGTTGGAGTGGAAGGCAATCGGCCGACAGACGCTTTCGACCGACGAAATGGTGGCCAAGGGGCGGTTTCGCGGGGAGTTGACGCGGGTGGCGACCGAGTCGGGCTTTTTTGTCCCGCCGACACAGGTTGACTTGATCAGTACCGTGCCTCACCCGGGCCACAGCGGGCTGTTGCTCGTAGTCTATCAGGTCAAGGCGGAGGGGACGATCGACCAGATCGTCGGTTTTCTGCATCGTTTGTACCGCGAGCCATACCTGGTGCGCTGCAAAAGGATCTTGCTTAAGCCGCTAATGGAGAAATCCTCCTCGCCGAACGCGGTGCCGAAACCCACAGGGCGGTTGAGCCTGACGATGTCGGTAGAGACGCCGATTCTTCCGAGCGACAAGCGGGTACCTCAGATCGATACGGCGGAACTGGCTCCGGACAAGCGGGTGCCGGTGGGTCGCACCCTGTTGGCGAGCGCGGACGACTATCGTGGCATTAAGAGAGAGTTGTTTGAGCGTTACGTTTACCAACCACCCCCGCCTCCGCCGCCACCGCCTCCCCCGACCCAACCAGTAAGGGACCCCCCCGCCCTCCCGCCTCCGCCGCCACCCCCTCCGGCCGATGCCGAGCTGGTCCTGGCCCGGATACTGAGTTCGCCCCGGAGCCAACAGGTGGTATTGCAGGATCCGAGAAACCCCAATGCGGAGGACAAGCGGGTGGAGGTCGGCGATTCGCTTTATGGGGGGGTTCTGATCTTCATTCACCGTGATGGCGCGGTTTCGGAGAAGCAAGACAAGGATGGCACGAAACGGACGTTCCACCTGATAGGCCAGCCCCTCAAGCAGGGTCAGGTTCTAAGTCAGACGGAGCACCCGGCGGTGTATGACGCCTTGGCGAAACTTGAAGAGAGGTTGGCGGGTATAAACAAACCGGAGAAGGCAGCCAGTCCTTAAGGGCGGGTGCTTCATTTCTCCGGGGTGCCAGACAGGGTCCGAGTCGGCATTGTCCAACAGGCCGGGTCGGTTGGTCACACCAAGGCGCGATTCGGGTCATAAATGTCTGTTTCGCAGTGCTTTAGACGCTTTCGTCGTTCGCTGGAAGCGAGCGAACCTCCAGGAGGTTTCGGATCATGACAACGAAAACCTATGCCAAGCGGATCGGCAGTCGGCTGGCGCTTGTGCCGATTTGGGCGGTCTGGTTCTTGGTGAGCGGCTTGGCTGTCGGTCAGGATGGCAACGGTACTGAGGAGGCCGGTCCAGCCTTGCCCGCTGCGACCACGCGCCCAGCGCCGCCGATCAGGCGCTACCCCAACATGAACGAAGCGCTGAGGGCCCGAGCGGCCGCAAGTCGGCCTGCCGGTCCCCACGTTCATGAGCCGGGGACGATCAGCCCGTCGGACCCGGACAATGACGGATTGCCGACGCCGTTGGATCTCAAGATCCACTCCGAAGCTGATCAGCTCGAAGTGTTGGACGACGCTCAACTCGAGGCCCTGAAGGCTGCTGCAAAGGCATCGACTTCTCGGCCCAGCGGTCTTCCCAATCAGCCGGCGATGCCTCCGCGAGTACCTTTGCGCAAGCCACCGGCACCCGGCGAGCCGGCCTCGACCACTGGTAGCGTGCCGCCGGCGGAACCTACGGTAACCACGGAGGAGCCCCAGCCGACACTCGAACCGACAGCCGCGGAGCCCGAAGGCCAGGATGTGCCGGCGGACGAACCGATCATTCATGAGGAGCTACCTGCGCCGGCCGAGGAGCCTGTGCCACCTGCGACTCCGTCGCCCGGAACCGACGCGCATCCTGCCGTGCCCCCGAGGCCAGTGACCGGGGCGCCGACCACCGGTCCGGCTCACACTCCGGCACCGCCGACTGGCCGAAGACCGGGTGCCGGGCCTGGGGGCAGACCGGGTAGTCCGTCGCCGCCCCAGCCCGTGCCTCCGACACACCAACCGGCGGTCACCGATGCGAACGCTGGTATGAACGTTCCGAAACTGGACCCCAAGACGTACTGGAAGCTGCCGTACTACGAGCGCCCGTACTTCTTCAACTGGAGCAACACCCCTCTGGAAAAGTGCTGCCAGGATTTCGTCGAAATGAGCGGCTTGAGCATGGTGGGGCTGCTCAGCGAGGGCGTGAACGACGCAGACCGCAAGAAGCCCATCACTTTCCAGAGCCTGGAGCTTCAGACTTTCGATCAGGCCCTGACCCGGTTCAATCTCATCACCCAGGAAGTCGGAATGGGCTACTGGACGATGGTGCGGGACGGCTACCTCGAGTTCCGTCAGCTCAGCGAGTGGTACCGGCGCATGCCAGCCGAGCGGTTGTACGATTCGCAAGAGGCGTACGAGAAAGCCAATCTTCCGGAGTGGGAGATGGCCTCGATGATGTACACGCCCAAGCACCAGCCGGCGGTGCGTCTGGCCCAGTGGGTCAACGACAGCGTGCCGGACAACTGTGCTCGTGCCACGTTGTTTCCCGACAGCAGTTGGATCGAGATTCGCGGCTGCGTCTACCACATCAATCGCGCCCTGGAGATTCTTGCCAAGCGGGACGTGGAGATCAAAGATGGACGCGAGTGGCGGGTCTACCCGCTCAAACACCGCACTCCTGCCGAGGCATCGAGTCAGTTGCAGGGAATGCTGCTGCCTGAGGGTCTGATGGGCGGAGCAACCGGTGCCGTGCCTGCCAACCCTGTGCCCACGCCTGCGCCCCCCACCGGGCCGCCGGGCAGACCCGGTCGCGGAGGGCCGGTACGCTCTCCCGCCGGACCGACGGAAATCGGGACCTCCACCAGCGATGACATCGAGATTCAGGAGCCGCTCAGCGGCAGCAGTCTGCTGGTGCTGGCATCACCGGTCAAGCACAAGCGCATCGAGGAGCTGCTGACGAAGTACATCGACGTCGAAGGCAGCGACCCGCGGAAGAAAGAGATCATCGAACTTAAACACGTCGACCCGAGCGAGATGATCGACCTCATCACCCCGTTCCTGGGCGAGCCGAAGATGGTGCAGCAGCCGGCGCCGCCGCCCAAGCCGGGTCAGCCGCCGACTCCGCCGCCACCACCGCAGATCATGAAAGTCAACACCTCGGCGACGCTGACGCCGCGTCCTCCGCGCAGCATTCTGGTTGAAGCCAACGACAAGGAGATGAGAGAGATCAAAGAGTTGATCGCTCTGCTCGATGTACCTCGCGAGGAGTCCAAATACCAGGTGGTCAAGCTCGAGCACGCCGATGCCTCGTCGGTTGCGATGGTGTTGACGAGCATCATTACCGGGCGGCAGACGTCGCAGCCGAGATATCCGCGCCCAGGAGGCATGCCGGTCAGCAGTGTTGGCGGGGCGGAGGGATTCAAGGCGATTCCCGACAACACGACAGACCGCACGCTGGTGCTGAGCGGGAGCCAGCAGGATATTTCTGATGCGAAGGATCTGATCAAGCTGCTCGACGTCGACCCGACCGCGGGGGCGGCCGAGCACATCGTTCAGCTCAAGAACGCCGAGCCGGGTTCGGTGGTGCAGATTCTGACCACGCGATTCGGCGGGAGCAGTTCGGGCGGCGGGTACCGACGCGGCCCGTACGGCTACGGCGGGTACGGCGGCGGAGGCGGTCAGTCCCTGCCGCAGTTCATTCCCGACGACGCGTCCAAGATGCTCGTGGTCATCTGCCACGACGACATGTGGCCGGACATCAACAGACTGATCAACGAGCTGGACGAGAAGAGCGAGACCCTCAAGACCACGCGGTCCTACCAGATCAAGTATGCCAATGCCGAGTCGGTTTCGATGTTGCTGAGCCAGGCCTTGGCCGGCGGAAGCAGCTATGGCAGTTACCGGCGGTATCCATATGGTGGCGGCGGCGGGGGCGGAGGAGACCGTCAGCCCAGCTTCCTGGTCAACCCGAGCACCAACCTGCTGCTGGTGACCGCGACCGAGGAAGACCATGTCAAGGTGGCGGAGCTGATCGAGAAGCTCGACCAGCCCAGCCCGGCCGATCAGGCCGAGTTCCGGCCGATCGAACTGGAACAGGCCGACGCCGAGTACGTCGCCGAGAAGATCGAGGAAGTGCTCGGCGGCGAGGGCGGGTCATCCCGGCGTCGAAGCTCCAGAAGCTATGACTACTACGGTTTTGGCGGCAGCAGCGAAGGTGCGCCCAAGGTGCCAGTGCGGGTCATTGCCGAGACGATCGGCAATCGCGTGCTGGTCTCGGCCTCCGATGAGGACTTCAAGAAGGCCGAGGCCCTGGCCAGGGAGATCGATGCTCAGTACATCAAGCAGGAGATCATCCGCAAGACCTTCATTCTCGAGAATATCGACGCCTGGGAGGCCCAACAGATCATCAGTTCGATGTTCGATGCCCAATCGTCCGGGGGGGGCCGCAGCAGCCGTTTCGGCGGTGGTTACGGCGGCTACGGCGGCTATTCCAGCAGCGGTCTGGGTTCCTCCTCATCGCCCGGCAGTGTGAAGATCGCCCCGATGGGCAATGGCCTGGTTGTGCAGGCCCCCAAGGACAAGATGGCCGAGATCGAGAAGTTCATCGCGGAGATCGATAAGAACCCGACGGCCGGCAACGAAGTCAAGATGTACAAGGTCAAGAGCACCGGCTACGAAGGATCGGCCGGGGTCGCTCGCACCCTTTGTACGCTGCTCGATATACCTGATACGAGCAGCCGCTGGGGCCCCGCGTCCAACACCAAATCGCCGATCAAGATCATGGGCGAGTACGGGAGCAACGTGTTGCTCGTGTCGGCGCCCAAGGAGAAGATGCCGGAGATCGACAAGCAGGTTCAGGCGTACATCGACGCCCAGGGCGGCGACACCACCATGATCCTCAAGCACTTCGAGGTGACTAAGGCCCGCCCGCAGGAAGTCGCCGATATCATCCAGCCGATCCTGGATACCAAGTATCGCGAGATGCAGGAATCGAGCGGCGGTCGCAGAGGGTACTATGGTAGCTGGTACAGCGTCAGCAGCGGCGGGCCGCAGATCACGGTCAACAAGATCACCCGCAAGCTGATGGTGATGGCCCCTGCCGAGTTGATGCCCACGGTCGAGGGATTGATCCGGGAGTTTGATCAGGCCAGCCAGCCTTCGGTGACGCGGACGGTGGTACTTAAGACCGCCAAGGCCGAGGAAATCGCCCCCATTGTGCAGGAGCATATGAAGGCATCGGCGGGCCCAAGTCCCGGCCGGAGCCGTTTCCGCTCCTGGGAAGGAGGCTTCGGCGACTACAGCCCGTGGGGCGGCTTCAGGAGATCGAGTACCAGCTCGGAAGGCGGCGAGGAGCTGGTGGTCACGGCCTTTGAAGCGGGCAACTCGATCATCCTGCGCGGCATGGAGGAGAAGGTCTACGAGGCCGAGCAGTTCATCAAGATGCTCGACGCCGGCGCCCAACCGGACGGCCCGATGATCAAGGTCTTTCAACTCGAGTTTGCCGACCCGTACGAGGTCGCGGATTACATCGACGAGGTGACCGGCGGCGGAGATTCGACGAGTCTTACCAGTACCACGCCCAGAAGGGTTTCGAGCAGCAGTTCGGCGATCAGCGTCAAGACCGACTACGCCACGAAACGGCTGATCGTGGCTGCGCCGCCGGAAAGATTTCCGCTCATCGAGCAGGTTATCGAGATCCAGGAACGGCTGGCCCGAGAAGCGGCCGCCAGGCCGGTTCTCGAGGGCGATGCAACGACGGTGGTAGGCGCCGGCGGCACCATCAAGAAGTTTTACACAGTTGAAGGTCCGGCCAAGGAGATCGCCAAGCGGCTGGATGAGATCATGTATGGGATGTACGGCTACAAGGGTCCGTGGGTCAAGTACTTCCCCTACACAAACCAGGTGATGATCGACGGCGATCCCAAGTACTTCAAGTCGGCCGAGGAATGGCTGGCGAAGCTGGAAAAGAACCCACCGCCGGTCGCGCTGAAAGTGCTGGTTCGCCGCAGCACGGTGGCTCCGAGCAAGGTGTTGCCGCATCTGGAGCGAATCGTAACGACAAGCCTTCGCGAAGGCGCCGGAATCCGCAAACTGGAGGCCGGCGGAATCGGTCGCGACCCCATGAGTATGCTCGAGGAGATCTACTACGATACGCCGATCGAAGAGCCGAAGCCGACCACTCGGCCGGCGGAGGAACAATCGTCCTCGGCGCGGTCCGGTATTGACGTGGTATCGCAGTTCGTGCCAACAGGCGTCCTGGCTCGGATCGAACGCGATCTGGCGGCGATCCCGCTGGCCCAGATCTCGGTGATCAGCAGGAACGCGGCGACCAAGCCTGCCGTGGCGCCGGCGACGACGCGCCCCGCCGCGGCACCCAAGGTTGGAACGCACCCTTCGCAGGTCACGCCGCAGCCACCTGTCCCGCCGGCGGGCAATCCGCAGGTTAAGGAGGCGAAGACCGCGGTGCCGAAAGGCGCGCCCGGCCCGCGCGGCACGAGTGAGGCTGCTCCCGTCAATCGAGTATCGGGCCAACAAGCCGGGCTCGGCGATTCGGCGAAAGCCGCTTCGCGGGATGAGATGACCGCCGAGGAGAGACAGACCGCCGAGCTGTTTCAGGCTGCCGCCGAATACCGAATGAGCAACAAGCCGCAGATTCTCTACGATGAGGTCCAGGGGACTTTCATTATCTTCGGCTCGGAGGACGAGGTTGAGGAGATCGACGAGATCCTCGACATGATCATCAAGGAAATAGGCGAAATCGAAGAGGGTGCCAAGGGCGATATTCGCGTGTTCCGCGTCAAGCACGTTGACGTGCAGGTCGCGGCCTCGATGCTTGAGGCCATGTTCAACGAGCCGGCCAAGGCTCAGCCGGCGCCCAGGGCGCCGAGGGCCCAGGAACGCAAGCCCCAGGCGAAGCCCGGAGGGGCCAAGTCGGGCGAGCAGGAAGAGGAAGAATCCGCCGCTCAGCGCCGGCGCGAGGAGGAGGAGCAGGCCAAGGCCAAGGAAGCCGAGGAGGCTGCCAAGGCCGCAGCGGCCGGGAACATCAAGGTCGTGCCCGACCCGCGGACCAACACGCTGATCATCCGGGCCGCACAGGAGACCTTCCCCAAAATCGCCGAGCTGCTGCTAAAGATCGACCGGCCGGGCTTGGACAAGGAGAAGAACATCAAGATCTTCCAGCTCAAGAAGCTGAACGCCGCCGAGGTGGAAGAGGTCCTGAAGGAAATCCTGAAGATTGAAACACCGCAGCAGCGGCGCACCTTCCGGCCGCGATTGCCCGGCCGCGGAGGAGCCGGCGTCGACGTCGACATGATCGAGGCCCTGGAGCAGCAAATGCTGGAGTTCCAGCAGAGCATGATCGAGTCGAGCGCCCCCGTCGCCGAGGGCGAGGGTAAGGAAGGCAAAACAAAGATCAACCCGGCCAAGGAGATCAGTATCGCCTCCAACGCGACCACCAACACGATCATCGTCACCGCTCCCGAGGAGGGCATGAAGCTGGTCGAGACGCTGATCAACAGACTCGAAGAACAGGATATTCCGATCGCTATTGAGACCGTCGAGCTTCAGCATGCCGAAGCCGAGAAGGTGGCCACCCAGCTCCAGGGGGTCTTCGAGACCGCGCAGCGGCGCGGCGGCGGCCCGAGAGGCGCGATGGAGGGCTACACCCCTTCCCGGATGGGCGAGTTCAAGGTCGCGGCTGACTCGCGGACCAACCGGCTGGTGATCCGGGCCCTACAGACCGACATGGAGCGGATTCTTAAGATCGTCGAGGAGCTGGACAGCACGCCCTCGAACCCCGTGGAGATCTACCCTGTCGAGAAGGCCAGCGCCGAGGACATGGCCAAGACGCTGAGCGAGATCTACGGCACTCCGGGCGGGGTCGGCGGCGCCCAGATGGTGCGCATCACCGCCGATCGCAGCACCAACTCGATTCTTGTTCGGGCCCCCAAAGCTCAGCAGATGCTCATCGCCGCCAAGATCAAGGACCTGGAGCAGCAGAGCGTCATTCAGGGCGAAGTGCGGCAGATCCAGCTCAAGGTGGCGACACCGTCGTCGGTGGCGTCGCAGTTGACACAGATCTTCTCGCCCAAGGGTGCCGCCCGCGGTACGCGGCAACAGATCAATATTGTCGGCGAGGATGCCAGCAAGATGCTCTTCGTGACCTGCCCGCCGGACATGTTCGAGGAGGTCAAGAAGATCGCCGAGCAGATGGATCAGATCACCGAGCAGCAGGTCAAGGTGACGCGTCTCACCCACGCCGCCGCATCAGAGATTCTGCCCAAGCTGAACGAAATGGCCGCCAGGCTCATCGCCCAGACCGGATTGAAGGGTACGGGCGACGCGGTTTTCGCGGCGACGGCGGACGAACGAACGAACTCGTTGATCCTTGCAGGTACGCCCAAGGCCTTGATGGTCGTGGACGCCGTGATCAAGGAGTTGGATGTCACAGGTTCGGACACCACGCAACCGACGACGAAGATGTTCCCGCTGAATCGAGGCAACGCGGCATCCGTGGCCGCGACCATCAATCAGTTGTACGGTTCCAAGCGGTGGCAGGCGGGTGTCGAAGCCCCCAAAGCAGCGCCCGACCCGATCGCAAACGTGGTTTTTGTTACCGGCACGACGGCGCAGCTTCAATTGATCGACGACCAGATCATCAAGCCCTTGGAAGGGTACTCCCCGGCCAGACCGGTCGAGGTGGCGGTCAACGAGTATGAGGTCACCGTCAATTACGCGGATGTCGAGGAACTGGCCGCCCGGCTCACCACGATGTTCAACCAGGGCATTCAAGCCCGCAAGTCGGCCGGCGACACCAGCCTGACGGCGCTGGACACGGCCATGTCGATCGTGCCCGAGCCGTCGACCCGCAAGCTGTTCATCAGTTGCTCGGCGGAGAGCAAGAAGAAGATCGACAACTGGCTCAAGGGTCTGGACGTCGAAGCGGCGTCCTTCGAAGGGCAGCAGACCAAAGTACTTCCGGTTCGCGTTGCCGACCTCACCTATGTGTCGAACGCCCTCAATGCCGCCTTTAAGAAATCAGGGAAGGTGCCTGCTAGCGAGCAGGTGACCATCCTTCCCGAATACGGAACGAACACCATAGTTGTCAAAGCGCTCAAGAAAGACATCGACAAGATCGAGCAACTGCTCCACGAAATCGACAAAGAGGACCGCGAGCGAATGGTTGCGCCGGAGGCGATACCGGTGAAGCACATATTGCCCACCCAGTTGGCGAATCGCTTGACGGCCATGATCAGGTCTTCATACGCCGCTGACAGGCGAACCAACCAGTATCCGGTCAGCGTCGAGCCAAACGACACGGCCGGCACGTTGCTGGTGACGGCAAAGAATCAGCAGGCGATGGATTCGATCAAGGAGCTGATCGCCAAACTCGACAGCCAGCCCGCCGAGGACTTGCGGCTGACCAAACCGTACGTGCTGAAATTTGCCGACCTCGGGTCCACCCAGATGATGATCACCAAGCGGTTCGGCAAGCAGGACCAACTCCCGGTTCGCGACCAGGTGGTCGTCGACGTTGACTATTCCACCGGTGCCCTGGTGGTGACCGCGTCCGAGGAAAACCACGCCAAGGTCCGCGAAATTGTCGAGGACCTGGATAACGCCATTGTCGATGACCCCAAGATGCCGGAGACCATCAAGGTCAAGAACGTCCGGGCCTCGCTGCTGGCCAAGACGCTGACCGACATGATCACGCAGACCATGAAACCGAACAAGCTGACCCGCCAGTATCCGGTCACGGTCCAGGCCAACGATACCGCCAACACGCTGGTGATGACCGCGAACAAGGCCGATATGGAGCGGTTCAAGAAGATCATTCAAGAACTGGACGTGGCTCCCGACACGGAGGACACGAGGGTCATCAAGCCGTACATGCTCAAGTTTTCCGATCCGAGCGTGGTGACCAAGGCGATCACCGACCAGTTCGCCGGACAGGAGCAGCGGCCGTTGCAGGAGCAGGTCACTGCCGGCCCAGACTACGCAACCAATTCCGTCTTTGTCACCGCGTCCGAGGAGAACCATAAGAAGGTCCAGGCGATCATTGATGCGCTGGATCAATCGGACGCCGCCGGCCGCAAGACCTACACCTTGGACCTCAAGAACGCTGATCCGGAAGACGTCGCTCAGACGCTGACGACGGTGTACAACTCGGGTCCCCGCACCCGGACCGGTCGAACGCCGGCGGTATTCACTCCGGTTCCCGGGGCTCGCAAGCTGTTGGTGACCTGTACGCCGGGCGAACTCGAGCAGGCCCAGGCCATGATCGAGCAGCTCGACATCAGTCCGCAGGAGGGCGGCCAGAAGCGGGCCATGCGGGTGGTTCAGGTCAAGAAGCTGCCGGCTCGCGAGATGATGACCATGCTCACCGAGTACCTGCGTAAGCCGGGCAAGAGCGGCGGCCGCGACCCGTCGCTGCAGGATGACATCAAAATCACCGCCAGCGACGCCGCCGACGCGGTTGTGCTGACCGGCCCCGAGGAGCGCCTCGAGGAGCTCCAGCAGCTCATCGAGAAGGTGGACAGCGCCGTCGTCGACCCGAGCGATCCGAATGCCGGCGGGCGTCAGTATGCGGTCATCCCGCTGACCAACGCCGATCCCAGCTCGGTTGCCACGGTGATTTCGCAGACCTACCCGGCTCGCGGCAACGTGCCCGATTCGGAGCGGGTTAACGCCGTGGCTGAGCGGGCCACCAACTCGGTGGTAATCAGCGCATCCGCCGAGAAGCTGCAGATCATCCGCAAGATGATCGACGAACTCGACCAGCAGTCGACCAACGTGCCGCAGCAGGAGATCATTCGCCTCAAGAATGCCCGCGCCGAGGATATTCTCGAGGTGCTTCGCCAGACGTACCAGATGGGACGTCGCGGCATGTCGAGCTCGGGACCGCCGATCACTTTTGCCGCCGACTCCAACGCGAACGCGCTGGTCGTCTCGGCCGGTAAGGCCGACATGGAAGGAATCAAGACCATGGTCGCCGAGCTGGACAAGCCGGTTACCGACGAGGTCGACCAGTTGCGGATCATCCCGCTGCAGTTCGTCGACGCCCAGGAGACGCTTGAAATCCTGAACGAGTATCTCCGCAAGCCGGGTGCAACCGCCGGACGTCGCGGATCGACGTCCGAGTTGATCGGTGACATCCGGCTTCAGGCCTCGGCGACCCTCAACGCCCTGATCGCCAGCGGTTCGCAGGATGAACTGGACCGCGTGGAGAAGATCGCCCTGGACATGGACAAGCAGGTCGAAGGGGCCGGGGCGCCCAAGATCATCCCCGTGAAGAACGCCGCGGCCGCGACACTGGCGGGGACGCTCAGGGAGCTGTTCGCCAACCCGACACAAAGCCGCAGCGGGAGGCGAACCACCCAGAATGACGTTCCGGTGATCATGTCCGATGACTCCACGAATTCACTGATCGTGCGGGCTCGCACCGTGGATCTCAACCTGATTGAGGACATGGTGCGGGAGTTGGACAAGCAGACTGAAGGTCCGTCAGGACTTGAGGTTATACCTGTCAGCCGGGGCGTGGACGTGGTCTCCCTGGCCAGGCAGATTCAGGACGTCATCAACGCCGGCGAGCGAGCCAAGGCCAGCTCCCAAAGCACCTACAAGCCGCGGCAGGTGGCCATCGCCGGAGAAGAACGGTCCTCGACCCTGATCGTCTCCGGTGCGCCGGAACTGTTCGAAACGGTAAGGAAGCTGGCCACCGAGCTGGAGCAGAAGCGACCGGCCACGGGTGGCCGGCGGGCGTTGGTCGTGCCGGTCAAGACCAAATCGGCCCAGGATATTCAGAAGGTGCTTGAGGCCTACATTGAGCAGCAAAACGGCCGGACGCAACAGAGGAGATGAGTCGGCTTGCTTGGCCTGGAATTCGCTCGGCCCGGAATCCTTTCCGGGCCGGTCCTGCGAAGCGCTGGCCGCGAAGCAGGGCCGCCTCGCTTGGCGGAATCCATTCCGCATTGGGCGAGAATGAGGATGGAATCCTCGGCACGGAAGGCCCCAGAAAGGATTCTGGGGCCAGCGAGAATGAGGATGGAATCCTCGGCACGGAAGGCCCCAGAAAGGATTCTGGGGC
>DAOOIV010000030.1:0-35405 GCA_035384605.1 Phycisphaerae bacterium | reverse complement strand
GGATTCTGGGGCCAGCGAGAAGGGATTCTGGGGCCAGCGAGAAGGGATTCTGGGGTCAGCGAGAAGGGATTCTGGGGCCAGCGTGGGTGCCACTGGCGGCTTGCCCGCCAGTGTAGACCTGGCGGTGAGGGAGCCGCTGGAAAGCGGTGGTTGACAAATGAATCTGGTATACTTCGCTCGCCCCGATGGGCCGGCGCGGCCCTGACAGGTATTGGATTGTGACGGACGTTGCGCTTCGGCCGATGTCTAAGTGTGAGGCCGGAGCGGGACTTAACGCGTGAAGGAGTCGTCGCATGTGGTATTCATGGCTGATTCTGATAGCGGCAGTCGGGCAGACCGCGCCCCCGGAATCATTCGGACCCATAGCGAAGAGAACGATCATCAGCGGTGACCGTGTGACGGTGATCCCGGTGGGAGAGGTGACGGATTCACCGACTACGACTCGACCGGCCGCAGGCGCGCTGCGCAGGGTCGGCAGGATTCCCACCGCTTCCCGACCGGCGGCATCGGACGGGTCGCGCGCGGGCGATGAATCTGTGCTCTCGCCCAGGCCCGCCAGAGCCGTGCCGTTGACGGTTGTCACCAAGCCGACGACCCTGCCGTCGGAGGCGACTGCCTCATCGACGCCGCTGCCGCTCCGCGGGCCCGCAAGTCGGCCTGAGTCTTCCGTCGATCTCGACGCGCTTCGCAGAAAGCTTCAGGCCTCGTCCGCAGCCCCCACCGTCGCCGCGCGTGCCCCGGCCGCGCCTGCTCCGTCGGCCGTCGAGATTCGGGAATTGGGCCCGCTCTCCGGCGACACGGTAAGCATCCACTCGACCGCCACCGGCGAGCTTATCATTGAGGCCAACGAGGAAGACCTCAAAGTGATCGAGGCCTTGATCAATCTGCTTGACGCCCAGCCGCCCGAGGCGGAGCAGACGGTCAGGGTTTTTACTCTGCAGTCGGCACAGGCCACCGATGTGGCGACGAACATCCAGAAACTCTGGAATGAATACAAGAAACCGGTCTCCGGCCAGATTCGCCCGGAGGATCGGCTGACGATTATTCCCGACCCCCGGGCAAACCTGTTGATGGTCGCCACGGCGATCGGCAACCTCAAAGAGGTTGAGATGATGGTCGAGGCGCTGGATCAATCTCCGATCGGCGGGAACGTGAAGGTCGTGCCGCTGCCCCTGAAACACATCAAGGCGGCCGAGGCCGAGGAGGCCATCAAAAACCTGCTGAAACTCCTGCAGCAGCAGCGCGGCGCATCGAAGGAATTGTATACCCTTTATGCCGATGTGCGCACCAATATGTTGCTCGTGTCGGCGTCGGAGCGAGACATCGAACAGATCAGGCAGCTTCTGGACATCATCGACGTGGAGCCAAGCCCCGAGACCGGCGGCGTTGCGAAGGTTGCCATCGTGCCGCTCAAGAAGGCCGTGGCCGCCGACCTGGTCAAAGCCCTCAACGATATGCTCGTCTCGCAGAGCGACGCGGCGAAGGCGATGAAGGAGCAGATCCGCCGCCTGCAGGTTGTCCTTGCGAAAGATGAGAACCAGAAGGAACTGAAGCCGGTTGATCTCGAAAAGCCGATCAAGCTGTTCGCCGAGCCCGGCACCAATTCGGTGATCATTGCCACGGTTGAGGGCAACATCGAGCCGTTGAAAGAAATCATCTCGGAGCTCGACGGTATGCCGCTGGCGGACGAGATCATGCTCAGCCTTTTCCCGCTCGAGCACGCTGACGCGGTGAGCCTGCGGGACGACTTGCAGAAGATTTTCGACCAGAGCCAGAAAGTGACCGACGTCCCCGGCAAAGAGGCGGTGAAAGGCCGCACCCCCGACACCATCACCAAGGGCCTGATGGCTCCGATCAGCCTGGTGGCCGACAAGCGGACCAATACCCTGATCGTCTCGGGCCGGCCCGAGCAGCTTCTGCTGGTCCAGCAGATCGTGAAGACGGTCGATGTGGACAAGATTGCCAACAAGTTCCCGGTTCGCATGGTCAAGCTGGAGCATTCCGACGTTCGCCGGATTCGCGAGGTGGCTCAGCAACTGGCCGACCAGCGGCAGAAAATCGCCGAGCGGCTGGGTGAAATGGCCAAGGAGCGGGAGAGCATTCTGCTGATTGAGGACATCCGGACCAACAGCCTGATCATCGCGGCCAACGACGCGAACTTCCAGGAGATCGAAGACCTGGTCAAGAAGCTCGACGGCACCGAGGATGACTGGCTGGGCCAGATCAAGATCATCAACCTGCCCGATAACCTGACTGCGCCGGACATCGCCGACAAAATCGGGGAATTGTGGCAGCGGCGCGCCAAGCTCCGCCAGGAGGGCGGCTTGCCGGCCGACGAGCCGGTGATCGTGTCCGATTCGCGGACCAACTCGCTGGTCATCGCGTCGAACATGGAGGACTTCGAGGCCATCCAGAAGCTCGTGGACCAGCTCGGGCAGCAGAAGCTGTCGCCGATGCTCGACATCTACCAGGTGCGGGTGCAGAACAATGACGCCGGCAAGGTGGCCGAGACGGTGCAGGACGTCATGGACAAGCGTCTCGAGCTGAGCACCGACCCGAACGCCAAGGAGCAGCCCTCGGAACGGGTCTACGTGGTCGCCGACCCGCTGACGCGAATGCTGCTGGTGGTTGCATCCAAGCGCAATTACGAAGAGGTCGTCTCGCTGGTCAACAAGCTGGACACTCCGCCGCCGGTCGACGGCATCATCCGCGTCTATTACGTCCGGAACATCGACGTGGCCAAGGCTGAAAAGACCATCACCGACCTGTTCGAGAAGGGAATCTACAAGGCGGGTGTCGACGACAAGAACCTGCCCGACTCGATGAAGAAGGTCACCGTCATTCCCGACGTTCGCAGCAGTTGCCTGATCGTGAGCGCCAGCCCCGAGAACTACGCGATCGTCGAGAAGGTGTTGCAGGAAATCGACCGTTCGGAGACGCCGATGGCTCAGGCATACGCCCGGTTTTTCGATCTGCAGCATGCCGATGCCGTGAAGGCCGCGGAAACGCTGAAGACGATGCTCGAGGGGTTGAAGAAGAGCATGCCCGGCGACCAGGCCGATGAACTGGGCTTCGAGATCACGCCTGAGGTCCGCAACAACCGGCTGATCGTCGTGGGCACGCGCTACGCGATGCAACGGGTCGAGGAAATCGTGCCGAAGCTCGACATCGCGCCTCGAATTCCCAGCGGGATCACGCAGTTTTATGAGCTCAAGGAAGCCTCGGCGAGCCAGGTTGCAAAGAGCCTGACCGACCTCTTTGAGAAACAGACGCCAAAGGGCGAACAGACACCGATCACCATCATTCCCTTCGACGCCTCCAACGGCCTGCTGGTGACCGCCTCCCAGGACGATCACATCAAAATGCAGGAACTGGTCGGTCTGCTGGACCGCAAGACGAAGATCTCCGACCAGATGGAGATCATCTCGCTGAGTGAAGCAAAGGCCGAGGACGTCGTTAAGACGCTGACCGACCTGATGGAACAGCAGCAACGGGATCGCGAGGGCGGTTATACGGTGGCAGCCGAACCGAGGACCAACTCGGTGGCCGTCTGGGCCACGCCCGACCTCATGGTCCAGATCAAGGAGATCCTGAGAAAGATCGACCTTGCCGGTCCGATCGACACTCGCTCCATGCGGGTATTCAAGCTCCACAGCGCCAAGGCTGAGGATCTGGCCAAACTCCTCGATGATTTCTTCAAGAACGCCGGCGCGGGCGGCAGCGACGGGAAGAACGTTCGGAAGATGATCATTGATTTCGTCGCCCATCGAAATCCCGATTCGGGCGAGGAAATCACCCAGAAACTGGTTCACCAGGACGTGACCATCGTGCCCGATCCCTACACCAACTCGCTGCTGGTGCTGGCTCCGGCCGGCAGCATCGACATGATGCGCATGCTGGTCGAGATGCTCGACAGCATCGAGCCGCAGACGATTTCGCTGCGGGTCTTCGAGTTGCTCAACGCCGACGCGGAGGAAATGAGGGACTTGCTCGAGGGCCTGTTCAAGACGCAGGGCGGGGGCAGCAGCGGTTCGGCCCCGCAGATCACGCTCGGCGAGGGAGCAGCGGCCGGTCTGGCCGCGGCCGCCGGTGTGAGCGGCACGGGCGGCGTCCTGGAGGTGGAGTTTGCCGTCGACAAACGGACCAACACGCTGATCGCCGCCGGAAGCCCGGCGCACTTGCGCATCGTGGAGTCGCTGGTGCTCCAGCTCGATTACAGGGAACTGGACGAGCGCATCGCCAAGGTGGTTCAGTTGCGAAATACCAGGGCCTCCGAGGTCGCCAAGACTCTGACCGAGTACTTCGATCAGGAAAGCGAGTTGATGGAAAAGGCTTTCGGCGAGGAGGCCAGCCAGCGGCGATTCCAGCGGCAGGTCATCATCACCGAGGCCGCCACCGGACAGATCGCCGCCGACGAGAGCGGCGGCAGCAGCAACAAGAAAGAGTCGAACCTGCTGCTGGTGAGCTGTAGTCCGCGAATGGAATCGCTGGTCTACCGCATGATCAACGAGCTGGATCAGCCGATCCCGCAAGTGATGATCCAGATGTTGATGGCCGAGGTGACCGTGGATAACAGCTTCGACCTTGGCATGGAGTTCGCCGCCCAGGACCTGCTGTTCAGCGAAACGGCCACGCTCAACGCGAACACGGGTCTGCCTCAGGGGGGCGATTACGATATCGTATTCGGAACCGACCTCGGAGTGGCCGCCGGCGGCGGCTTCAGCTTCACCGTCACGGGAGAGGACTTCAGCTTCCTTCTTCGGGCGCTACAGGGTGAGGGTCGGACGGAAATCCTGGCCCGGCCGTCAATCATGGTACAGGACGGTCAGGCGGCATTTATCTCGATCGGCGACCAAGTGCCCATCGTCAAGAGCGCCAGCGTGAGTCAAGGCGTTGTCATCCCGACGGTGGATTACGTCGATGCGACCGTCAAGCTGACCGTGACGCCGATTATCAACCCCGACAATTTCGTGAATATGTATATCAAGCCCGAGATCAAGAACGTCAGCGCATCCAGCCAGGACCTGGGCAACGGCATCAAGGCCCCGATCATCAATACACGAGAAGCTGAAACCTCCGTAACGATCAAGGACGGGGAGACCATCATCATCGGCGGCCTGATCAAGGGGAAGCGAGACGACACCGAGTCGAAGGTGCCGATTGTGGGCGATATTCCGATTCTTGGGAGCCTGTTCCGCTCGACCACCAAGCGGGACACCAAGACCGAGTTGCTGATCATCCTGACGCCGCGGGTGATGCGGGCGGTCGAGGATGCCCGCAAGCTGTCCGTCGAGATGCGCGACCAGACGGGGATCATAGACGATCGAATCCGGACCAACCCGCTCATGCAGGGACTCCAGGTCAAGCCGACCGATGTTGAAGGCCTACAAACGCCGGCCCAGACGCGTCCGGCGGACCATGAGGCCGGAGAGGACGAACTCTTCGGACCGGAGATCGACGAGTACGGCCCCGCCGCCAGCAGCGTCCGAACCGGCCCGGTGCCGGCAGTCGCCATCCAGCCGCCCGTAACGGTTTCGGGAAAAGCTCGGCGGTGAGCTCGTCGAGGGACGGTCGCTGTTCGTCGGTCACGGGGATGCCGGCGTCCGTCAGCGACAGACCACCGACGGTGGCGCGTCCGGCATGAGGCTGATCGTGCTCCAGGGGTGCCCTTGAATGGCAATGATCCTGACCAACTCGGGAATCCACTTCCGCCGGGTGGGCCACTTGTTCATCGCGGCGGCAGGCACTCTCTTGGCGACCGGTTGCGTTCAGCCTCAAGAGGCGGCAACCGGGTCGGGCGGCGCGCTTGTCCAGGAGGTCGCCCGAATGCCGACCGAGCCCAGCGTAGTCAGCATCGTGGCATTCTACAAGTCAACTGCGCCTTGGCTGTGGAATGCCGACCGTACCAGGGTCTCGGGCATCTACGTCTCCGCTCTGTATCTTCTGGGACCGAAGGGGCTGGGCGTGTTCGGCGACGGGATTATCCGCCCGAGAATGTTCGTGGTCGAAACGGGCAAAGATGGCAAGAGGCAGAGTAAACTGGTGAAAGAGTGGGCGTTCAACGTCGAGGAAGCGGTTCCGTTTCGCGCCAAAGAGAAAAAAACGCTCGGTTGGGGTTACGGCCTCCCTCTGCCCTTCGGAGATCTCGATGTCAGCGGGCGCGAGATACAGATGGTCATTTGCTTCGAGCGCAGCGACGGCCGTTTGGTGACCTCCAGCAAGCAGACCTTCCTGGTACCCAAGTCCACCGAATGATGGACGCTGGGGCTTGGCTTCCTCGCCTCAGCGGCCAGTGGCTTTTTCAGTTTCCGGGGGCTTTCTCAGGACCGCGACCATACATGTCGGGCGTAGCTCGCCGGCGAGGCCGGGAGGGAGCAGCGTTTCTTCCACAAAATCCCGACGGAATCCTGGAACCTTCGGACCGTGCCGCGCGCTCAAGCAGGCAGAGGGTACGAACATGGTCAGACAATGTCCAGGCGAAGAAGATCGATTGCAGGTTCATGTTCCACAAGAACTTGTGAACGAAATGCGGAAGATTTATCCTTCAGGGGGGCCTGTACCCGCGCAGCTTGACGAGGCCATTCTCGCCGCCGCCCGGGTCAGGATTGCCACTCGACGACGAGCTTGGATCGTGTTGCGGCGCGTCTCCATAGCGGTAACGGCGGCGGCTGCGGCCATCGGTCTGGCGGTCTGGATCGGCCAGGGCGGCCTGAAGTCCACCCCCTCACCCGAGATGATGATTGCCGCTGTAACCCCCGCCGGCCCCAAAGACATCGACCGCAACGGCCGGGTCGACATCCTTGACGCTTTCATCCTCGCCCGCCACCTCGACGAAAGGCTCGGAACCACGGCCGACACCAGTGGGGCCGACGCCCTCGTCGGCCCGCAGGACAGCGCGGCATCGGCAAGAAAGGCTTCTGGACGGGGCGAGGCCAGACCGTCCGACTGGGACGTAAACGGGGATGGGGTCATCGACCAAGGGGACGTCGATGCCGTGGCCATGGCGGCAGTCAGCCTGAAGGGAGGAGCGTCATGAAGGGTTCAGGGTTCAGGGTTCAGGGTTCAGTGAGGAAGGATGAAGGCGGAAGGCAGAAGGCGAAAGGCGGAAGGCGGAAGGCGGAAGGCGGAAGGCGGAAGGATGAAGGGAAACGAGTTGCTGATAGCGGTTTTCCGATTCATCCTTCGTCTTTCATCCTTCATCCTTTTGGTCGCGGGGGGGAGATCGCGCGAGCAATGCTCGTGTGCGTAGCAGCTCTCGCGTCATCGGTTGCTTTCTCGGTCGTGGTTGCTCGGGCACAGGAGGTGCCGGCGACCCAGTCGGCGTCGAAGCCGGCCATCCGCTTCACCCACGTTGATGTCTTCATTGATGCCAAGGATCAGCCCTTGGCCGCCTATCAGTTCGAGCTGGCCGCCGAGAAGGGCGAGGTGAAGATCGTGGGCATCGAAGGCGGCGAGCATGTGGCCTTCAAGGCCCCGCCGTACTACGACCCGGCCGCCATGAGCCGCGACCATGTCATCATCGCGGCATTCAACACCGGCAAGGACCTGCCCAAGGGCAAGACCCGCGTCGCGAGAGTCCACGTGCAAGTAACCGGCGAGACCAAGCCGGAATACGTGATCAAGCTCGAAGTCGCCGCCTCATCCGAGGGGCGGCCGATCAGTGGTGCAACGGCCACCGTCATTGAAGGAGGTTCACGATGAAGTCCGTGCGAAGGATTGTGCTCGTTCTGCTGGCTGCGGCGTTGGGCCTTGCGGCGTACGCTTGCTCCTCCGCGCAGAGACTCGCATCCAAGGCAGACAAGGAGGCCGCCGCGCCGGAAACGTCGACACCTCCGGCCCAGTACGGCTTCACGCCTGCACCTGCGCCCGGCCTTGGCGAACCACCTGCACAGTTTTCGCTTCCCTTGACGCCGCCACAAGGCAACTCGTCGAGAGAAACCGCCGGCAAGCCCTCCGGAGAGGATAGCTCTATGCGGTTTAGGGGCAAATGGTGGGGACAGGACGCTGCCAAGCCTAGGGATGCGTATGGCATCGGCGGACGGCGGTGGTCGTTGTTACGTGAAGGCAAGTCTCCTCCGCCCGGCGCTCTTCCTTCCCCAGGAGAGGAACTATGGATCGTCCAGCGTCCATCGGGCGAGCAGCCGAGGCCGACCGGCGAGGATATTCCCGGCAGCGGCGAACTGAGGGCCAAGCTGCCCGGCGAGACGAAGGAAATCCCGCTGCCGCTCAAGCACACCGACGTTCAGGCCGCGATCGCCGGCTACATCGCCACCGTCGATGTCACTCAGCAGTATCACAATCCCTACGAGAGCAAGATCGAGGCGGTCTATGTGTTCCCGCTGCCGGAGAACGCGGCGGTCAACGAGTTCCTGATGACCGTGGGCGAGCGAAAGATCCGCGGCATCATCCGCGAGCGTGAGGAGGCCGAGAAGATCTACCAGGAGGCCAAATCGCAGGGCTACGTTGCTTCGCTGCTGACCCAGGAACGCCCGAACATCTTCACCCAGTCGGTGGCCAACATCGAGCCTGGCAAGCAGATCGACATCAACATCCGCTACTTCAACACCCTGGCCTACGACGACGGCTGGTACGAGTTTGTCTTCCCGATGGTCGTCGGCCCGCGGTTCAACCCGCCGGGCAGCACCGACGGAGTCGGGGCGGTTGGCCGCGGTGACCGGGGCATCTCCGGCCAGAAGACCGAGGTCCAGTACCTGAAGCCCGGCGAGCGCAGCGGCCACGATATCTCGCTGTCGGTGGCCATCGATGCCGGCGTGGCCATCGAAAAGATCGACAGCCGCAACCACGTGATCGAAGTGAAGAAGTCCTCGCCCGAAAAAGCCGAAGTGCGACTCGGAAGACTTGACACGGTGCCCAACAAGGATTTCGTGCTCCGTTACCAGGTGGCCGGCCAAACGGTTAAATCCGCGATCATGACCCACCGCGACAAGCGCGGCGGCTTCTTCACCATGATGATCTACCCGCCCAAGGATCTCAGCAACCTCAAGCGCAAGCCCATGGAAATGATCTTCGTGCTCGATTGCTCCGGCAGCATGAGCGGTCGTCCGATCGAGCAGGCCAAGGCCGCCGCCGAGCGTGCCCTGCGGCTGCTTGAGCCCGACGACACCTTCCAGATCATCCGTTTCTCGAACAACGCCTCGCAACTCGGCCCCAAGCCGGTGGTCGCAACGCCCGACAACGTCCGCCGGGGCCTGGAATACCTCAAGTCGCTCCAGGGCGAGGGCGGCACGATGATGATCGAGGGCATCAAGGCGGCGCTCGATTTCCCGCACGACGAGAACCGCCTCCGCTTCGTTTCGTTCCTGACCGACGGTTACATCGGCAACGAGGAACAGATCTTCGGCGAGATCCACAAGCGGCTCGGTGCAGCAAGGATCTTCAGCTTCGGGGTGGGCTCGTCGGTCAACCGCTACCTGCTCGACGGCATGGCCCGCATGGGCAAAGGCGCGGTGGCCTACCTCGGCCTCAACGACAGCGGCGCCGACGTCATGAACCGCTTCTTCGAGCGGATCAGCCATCCGGCCATGACCGACGTGATGATCGACTGGGGCGGGATGAAGGTCGAGGACATCTATCCCAAACGGATCCCCGACCTCTTCGTCGGCCGCCCCGTGTTGATCACCGGGCGGTTCAGCGGTAAAGGCTCGGCCACGGTCCGAGTCAAAGGCCAGGCGGGCGACAAGGCCCGCGAGATCGCCATTCCAGTGGACCTCGATGATGCATCCGCCACGCACGAAGGCCTGGCTGCCGTCTGGGCCCGGATGAAGATTGCCGAACTGTCGCAGCATGCGATCATGGATCCGGGCGAGCAGTGGACCGGCCAGATCAAGACCGTTGCCCTCGAATACGGCCTGATGTCCGCCTACACCGCTTTCGTGGCCGTCGATTCGCTGACCAGGACCGCCGGCGACAGCGGCACGACGGTAGCCGTGCCGGTTCCGATCCCCGACGGCGTGAAGTACGAGACCACGGTACAGGAACGGTAGAGCGGACTCTGATCGCCGCATTCAGTCAGAACCCGCAGCGCAAGCGACGGGCCGACAACCAGCAGAGCGACGAGGAATCACGAAAGTCGCAGATCGGCTGCGGCGGGCCCGAAGGATCGGAAACACGAAAGAAGTTCAGAATGCGATGGTGTCGCGGGACAGCAGGGGTCTTGATTTGTCTGATCAACGTGGGCTGCGCCATTCCGATTCCGTATCTGTTTCCGCATGTCAGCAGGACGCCCATGATCGCCTCTCCTGTGCTTGCGGATGACGTCAAGGCCTTTCGAGTGGAGTATACGTACCATCAACACGGGTGTGTCACGTTGGAACGGCAACCGGCCGACCGGGTGGAGATGCTGCAAGCCCAAGGCTCTCCGCCCGCTGTCCCGTCGCAATCACGATTGAGTCTGGCAGTGGGCATCTATCTCTTCAACCCTGCTCTCCCGCACAATTTCGGCTCCGATGGTTGTGTTGACGTGCGCCTTTATCGCAGGAGCTTCGAGACAATCTCGGTGCACGGACACTCGACCAACGAGGGCCTCCGTTCGGCTCGCTGGACGCCGGTCTCCGATTACCAGGCCCGCGAAATCGCCATTGATATGGTGTTCGTTCTCGCCCCGGGCAGATTGTTACCGGTCGATTCATGTCCGCCGGATCTCGTTCGGCTGAAATGTTCCACTGAGGCTGCCCGATTCGCCGCCGACGAATACGATGCCGTGGCAAACGAGCCCGGAATCGCCGCAAAGGACAGGGAGCGGATCACAAGAAAGGCGGAGTACCTGCGCGGCCTCGCCACCAAGGGCTGTTGACCAAGGGGATGCCGGCGTCCTCATAACCGCGATTTCCCTGTTTCGTGCTCAACTGATGTGGTGGTTATCTTTCGCGGTTTTCACGCCGTTGTTGGAATCCTCAGCGAAAGCCCGTGGCCACTCGAACCCCCGGCCGCAAGGACTCGCATGTCACATCACGCCAAGGTCCGGAAATTTCGCAAGCGTTGAATGGGGCGAATACCTAAGGATTCGCGCGTGCGAACCGATAGTGAGAACAGTGATGCCGCCAGGACGCGGCAGGTCCGATAGTGCGAGGGGTTTCGGGGCGGTGGGTTGCCGGAAAAACACTGAGACGCCTCGATCGGCACAAAGTCCGCTTTCTGCAACCCCTTGAATTGTATACTTCTTTCAGGCGAAACGGCATGCGGCGACGCCTTTCGCGGTGAGGGTCCGCCGATATTCCCGACAAAGCGGGGGAGCCTTTTCCCCGGCGAAACCGGAGTGATGAGTACGAGGACAGACAGCACCGATCGTGAGGATAGCCGGTCTGCCGCCGTGGCGGTCGACTCTGCGCTGCCGGAGAACGGTCCGGAGAAGGCCCGGCCTGCGGTCAGTGATGAGGAGTCGGAAAACGCACCCGCCTCCCCGGCCGAAGAAGTTGCTGCCGTCCAGCCCTCAACCGGCACGCCGGCGCAGCCCGATTCTCATAACACACCCGAAGCCTCCAACCACGAGGAGCGGCCCCCGCACGTCGACGACGAACCCGTAGGACTGGCGGCCGTCGAAGCCGAGCTGGTGGCCGAGGTCGTGGAGGAGGTGTGCGAGGAGATCGCCGAGCCGTCGGACACCGGTTGGCAGGGGGAGTTGCCCGACCTCCTGATGCGCATTGTGGACGCGCGAATCAGCGTATGGCAGAAGCTGTTGGAGATGGATGCCCGCCGGGCCGAGATGGAGAAGCTGGCCAGAGCTCGCGAGATTCGCGATGAGCTCTCGCGACAGAACAGAGAGATCAAGAACAACCCGAACGCTGAAGTTTTGCAGAGGGCCCTGGAGCGCCAGCAGCAGTTGCTGCGGAATCCCGTGATCAAGAGCCAGGTTCCTCCGCCGGACCCGAAAGCCAAGACGCCCGACGTCGACCAGAATCAGTTATACCGCAATGCCATCCAGATGGGCCTCGGCCAGATCGCTTTACTTCTTCATCGCAGGAAGCTCGATGACTCGGTGCCGACGGCCGCCGTTACTGCCATCGCGGACGAACCGCTTGTATTGCTGTGCCGCAACCACGGCCTCAACGCCGACCCGCTCATGGGTTGGACCTACTACGCCCTGGGTGTTCAGAAACGGATTGATGAGTTTGTCGCGGCAGAGAAAGAACATCGGGCAAAGCTGGCTGAGGCGAGGGCCGAAGACAAGGAGAACAACAGGGGCTTGGGCGGTCTGTTCCGAGGAGGCAGCAAAGAGAACCAGGTTGGTGAGCTGAGTCCGACCGTTCGGGCCGGGCTGCAGGCGGCGAGCCGCGAGATGCAGGCCATTGAGCCGCAATTGACCGAGATGTTCTGGCGCTTGTATGAGGACCTCGCCTGGTTGCTGGTTCAGGGCGGTCTCGACGAGAAAGAGATGGTGGTTGCCCGATCGTTCCTGCGATACGGTCTGATTTCGGTCCATCCCGGCCTGCTCCAGCCGGAAAAAGTCGACTTCATCATCAAGGATTGCCAGGAGGACGTGTATGAGTGGCAGAACCGTCCCCAGTCAACGCATTTGGTTTACGCGGACGAATACATTGAGGCAGTGGCCTCGAAGAATCTGACGGTCAGCCCCGATGAGAATCTCGAGCTCAACGAACGAGGCAGCGACTCGTGGAAGGCGGACCGCGTCTGGCGGCAGGCGGTAATCTGCCGGGTGCGCAGCGATCTGTTCAACGCTCGACTGGCTGAACTGAAGGCGCTGATTGAACGGAAGCAGGCCGAGATCGAGAAGAAACTCGAAGAGGCCAAGGTGCTCCGCGAGACGCCGAAAAAAGTCCAGCAGGCCAAGGAGCTTGAGAAACAGGTCATGATGATCAAGCCAGCGATCGCCCGGTTGCGGCATGCTACCGAGCACATGGAAGCCAGGATCATCCCCAAGGTGCAAGACCAGGCCGACGAGGCAACCGAGCGACTGGGTGAGGCGGCCAAAGTGTTCACTGAAGAGATGCTGGTTCGGCGCGAGGCGCGTTTCATTCGCTATATGGCCCGGTTGGTCGGACGTCTCAAGGAGCCCTTTGCCCAGTTTGTGTTGCGAGACCATTTCAAGCCGAACGGACCTGACCACAACAGCCGTCGCGTTGTCTTGGAAGCCATCAAGAAGCTGGAAAGCGAAGACCGCCGTCTCTTCCATCACGTGCTGATGCCGAACAAGCGGCTTGATCGACAAATCACCGTCCGCATGAGTCCGACCTTCCTGCTTCCGCCGGGACGAGGGCAGATGGGTCTGGCGGTCTCGCCGCGGAAATGGGATGACAACGGCCGCATTGTTCTTCCGTTGCTTGCGGCCAAGGCCGGTGATCTGGAGAAGTTGCTGGTTAACGTCATGGCGGACTTCCGGTGGGATTGTTCAAAGGAGGACGCGGGCATGGACTGGATCGTGGCCGATGCTCTGTGTGCCGCCTACGCTGCCGCCCGCTGGAACGTCCGCAAGCTGCCGGAAAAGGCCCAGAAGATGATGGGCTTCGACTTCAAGCTTAAAGAGCGGGGTAATTTCCGCATCCACTATGCCCTCTACGTCAACAGCGCCCATCAGGGCGGCCGCCTGTTGTTCAGCCGGAGCGACGAGGTTTACAAGGTGATGGTCAAGTACATCGGTCTGCCGCCCGGCGTTCAAATGCTCAAACGCGATTGAGTCTGCGATCCGGAGCCCGGTGTACGGCCGACATCTTGCCCGTTCCCCGAGAGTCCTGTGACATCCTCAAGGTGCGCCGGCAACCCGTCTTGGCCTGCAGGTCTTCCTGGTCGCGCAGGCTCGCTGGGCATCGACCTCAAAGAGGCGGATCGCTCTCAGGACGATCTTGCCTTGCCGAAGTCCGGTGCATATCCTGTCGGATAGTCGCTATGAGGGATTTCCCATCGACTGACCCGGTTGGGTCGGACGCCGGCCTGATCAGAAGGTGGTGGCTTCGTTTCTCGTCTCTTATTGAGGGAGGCACTCAATCATGCGAAGGTCGGTTTTGATGATTGTCGGATTGGCCGGTCTGGCCTTGCTTTCAGAGGGGTGCATGAGGGCAGCCAGCGAGGGTATGGAAGCTGTGCGAGGCGGTCAGGGTGCTTATTTCGAGGAGAATTTGCTCTCGGCAACGCCGAAGGATCATCTCGCCTTGTCAGGTTATCAGAGAATCGAGTTGGGCGAGTTCACGAACCAGAGTGGTCAAGCCATGCCGCCGGAATTCCCGACGCTGCTGGCCGCGAAGTTCAACGAGCGCCTTGCCAAATCGGACCTGCCCAAGGAAACCTCGGGCAAGACGCTGCTCTTCAAGGTGACACTGATCTACTACGAGAAGGCCGACCTCAAGGACAGCGTCTTTGGACCCCTGGAGGAGGCTGTGGCGAGGGCCGAACTCGTGGACAAGGATACCGGCAAGGTCTTGGCGAGCGGGGCCGTGGTGGGGCGCTCCAGCCAGAGCGTGGGTCTTGGTCCGGCATTTAAGGCTGACGGTATGGCCAAGGCCCTGATCAAGTGGGCATCGGACTACTATCCGAAGCCCAAGTAGCAGACGGTCATTGTTCCTTCGTTCTTGCCGGGCGCCGGCGATGCTTGAGCACACGCCGGGACAATCAGGCGACGTCCGCACCCCTTCGCGACGCAACGGCGGGCGATGGGTCTGCTTGCGGAGCCTCCGGAACGCGACGAGCGGGCGACTCGATTGCCATGAACTTCCTCATCTCAACTGATCCATGCCCACCTCGGTGCGGATCTTCTTGCGCAGGGCAAACACCTTTTCGCCGTCCATGCTGCGAACGGTCCAATAGAACTCACGCATCGCCGACGTCTCGCCCGCAAGATCCTTGTAGATTTCCTCCAGAATCGGCGTGTGCTCGTCGTCGTTGAGAGCGGCGATCGCACGGTATACCTGCCGGCGCCACGTCGAATCCTGGCGAGCATTCTCTCGCCAGTGCTCGACCAGCGGTTCCAGCCCTTCCGGTTGCTTGAGCAGTGCCAGCAGGTATCCCGCATGGGCTCGGGTTGTTGCGTCGCCCGACCGGAGCAACGGACGAACGTTATCAACCGTCAGCCCTTGAGGCGCCTGCGGCGAGATCGGTTGACCTCCCGAAGAGGCAAAGTCCAGAAAGGCGGCTTCTGCCTCCGAGAATATGTGAAGGGACAATACGCCCCTGAGCTTATCGAGTTGCGTCTTCCCTCGGGCAAGGTACAGCAAGGCCGTACCGCGGACATGGTCGTCGGGACTGGCCAGTGCGGTCGCTGCCGTCTCAACCGCCTGTGCCTCGGATTGCCCCAGCAACATGATCTGCAACGCATCCGCGCGCAACGGGCTGTTCGATTCGGGGGCCTCGTAGAGCCTGCGGGCGGCGGTCACCGCGTCGGACTTCGAACCCGTGAGCAGCAGCGACAGGGCGACAAGTTGCCGCACTTCCGGGCCTTTCTCCGTCATCGGCGTTGCTTCCGTCACCAACCGCCGGCGTCTTTCGGCGTTGACGTCGGACCATTCGTACTCGGGCCCGAGGTATAGCCGCAGAAGACTGGCTTGCGCCGTGTCGGCCCAGCCAAGGGCGAAGTCCTTCTGACCGAGCAGTTCCCAAAGCGGCGCCGCTGCCTGCGGATCGGGCAGGATGGCAAGACCGTTGATGACGTCGACCATGAGTTGAGTCTCAGCGGCCAGACCCAGCAGCTCGCGGAACAGGGATACGCGCTCGCCGAGCGGCAGCCACCCGAGCGCCTGCGCCGCCTGGCTGACCGCGGCGTTCTGTGAGCGGACTACGTCGCGCAGAACAGCCAGGGCCGTCTCGTCGCGTCCGAGCGCAATCAGGCCGATACAGGCGGTCAATCGGTGCTCCCACTGCGAGCTGGACAGTAACCCTTCCAGCGGTGCAACGGCCTGATCCATCCACTTGGGTCGATCGATGCCCGATCTGAAATTCGCCAGCCAATCGGCATCCGCTACCGGCTGACTCTGCGAGGGCGCGCTTGCCGGGGATGAGGAGGCGACGCGCACAACAACACGCCTGGGTGACAGCCCCAGTAACCGAGCGATCAGAGACGAACCAGTTCCTGCGATTTCTTCCGTCCGATACTCATATGACGTGAACGGCGTTTCGCTTGGGCGACAGGACGTGAGGACCAGAATCAACCCCTTGGCGGCCGCGAACCGAACCTCTTCTTCCGGATCGCCAAGAGCCGTCAACAATTCCTTCTCGGACTGTCTCGGGAGCACTCTGCAAAAATGCTCGATGGCGGCGGCGCGGATGCTCGCGTGTTTCGCGCTGAGCAGCTTCCGCAGGTACGTGCCGGTCTGTTCCGCGTCCCCGCCTCGACGGGTGAGCATCTCGATCAGGGAGCCGGCCATCTCCGGATGATCCAGCGCGGCTTGGACCAGCGGTTCCGTCACCAGGCTCACATCCGCGTGATCAAGGCTGGTCATCGCCCGGCTGGTGACAAAGCCGTCGGGATCCTTCAGTAGAGCAAGCAGTGTGACATAAGCATCAGCCCGCGATTGCCGGGGCAGATTACCTGATTCGATGAGGACCTCGCCGATTGCCTCGGCGACCTCGGCCCGGACCTGCCAGGCGTCGTGACCGGTCATCCGGCTCAGCGCTTCGAGGGCATCCTTTCCGCCGGCCGCGCGCAAGGCACGGACGGCATGAACCAGGAGGTCGGCATCCTGCTCAGCGGCCGCATACTCGGCAAGCCTGGGGATCAGCTTTGGCGAAGGCTGCTCGGTGAGCTGCTTGAGCACGGCGGCCCGGACATTGGGCTCCGGGTCGCCAAGCAGGCTCATCAGGGCCTCGTTAGCTTCCTCGCCGCCCACCTTGCGCAACGTTCGAAGGCTGATTTCCCGAACCAGCGGGTCCGGGTTGCTGAACAGCTCGCGAAGCAAAGCTGAAGCATCCGCCTGAGCCCGAGAGGCGAGTTCTTCCGCGGCTTGCTGCCGCGTCGGAGCGTCGGTCGAAGCCAGTCGGTCAAAACCACCCGGCCACTCCAGAGCCAATCTCGTCGGGGCGGCCAGCCGATATCGCAAGGCGGTGAGCCGTTCGCGATCGCGATCCGTGGCGGCCTGCTGCAGTTCCCCAGCGACAACCGGCAGCAACGACGGGCCCAACCGCGCCAGCCGTTCTCGGACGATCTCGGCCTCGGCGTCGCGATCGGCCTGGACGAGCCGGATCAGCTCGCGCCGGGCGTTTTCCAGAACGTCATCCGGCAGTTGCGCCGGCATAGACGCCGGCGCGTCACTCATCCGCCGAGCCCATGCTCGCAAGGCTTCGAGACGCTGCAGCGTGATTGTCTCGGGCCGCCAGGGATCAAGATCCCGGATTGGCGCCCTCCATCCGTCGAGCAACTCCAGCGCCGCCAGTCGTTCAGACAACGCGCCTTCGGCGAACAGTGTGACGACGGCGGGCGCGGCAAGCTTCGGCTCGGCCGCGAGCCTTTGTATGGCGGCTTCCTTCACCAACGCCTCGCGACCGCGCAACTGATCGATCAACTCGTGCAGCGTCTTCGCGTCGAGCGGTCCGTCCTTTCTCAGGCCGGGGGGCGTCACGGCTGTGGCTACCGGCAATTGCCCGCTCAGCCACTGCGCCAGGTCGGCAGAGGCCATGTACCCATCATGTGAGGCGACCACCCGGCCGGCGACGTTCAACACGCGCAAGGCCGGAACGGCGTTGATTCCCAGCGACCGCGCGTCGCGCGGTGAGTCATCGACGTCAAGGTAAACCCGCACGTACGACGACAGCGATTCCTGTACCGATGAGTCCTTGAGCTCATCGTTGAGTTTGCGGCACCATCCACACCATGTTGCTCCCACACGGACGACGATCGGACGATTCGATCGTCTCGCCTCAGCATAGCCCTCGTTCAGATTCGTCAGCCAGCCCGCGCTGCCGCCATGGAGCGTACCGCCGGTGGTATTCGCCTTTTCCGCAGAAGGGGTCTCTTCACTGGTCGTTCTCTCGGCTGTTGCCGAAAGCACCGGAGCGGACCGCAGGAAGAACACGAGACCAACTGCTATGGCCTGCCCAATCACCGCAAAGCGGCTCGGATGCTTCATGGCTGTGTCTCCGTGCCTGACGGCCGCGGACCGAGTCGGTCCGGCTGGGTGCCTTTGGTTTCCCCGTGTTTGATCTTTTCCCAGTAGCGTTCATACCCGAACGCAGGGCTGTTCTCCTGGTCGTGACAACGGGTGCACTGATCCTTCGCATCAAAGGGCGTCCTGCGTTCCGGCTCCTCGACGTGAACTTGCGACGGGCCATGACAGGCCTCGCAGCCGACGCCCAGTCGGTCGGGACTCTTGGCGACGGTGACAAACCCGCCGGGCAGTCCATAGCCGGTCGTGTGACACTGCTGGCAATAGGGATCGACGTGCCGTTCCATTGCCTTGAGGTCCTCCCATGCCTTGGCGTGTCGCGACGCATCCCACAGTTCGTTGTCTCTTTCGTGGCATTCACGGCAGGTTGCGCTGCCGGCAACGCGGTAACCGGGGGGTACATCCGGCGGAGCCGACGGCACCAGGTCTGTCTGGTGGGGCTCGAAGGACCTGCGGTTCAGCTCTTCGAGGTATCGTCTCAGGTTGGCCAACTGGCCGCGATCGTCGGGCCAGTCCCCCGTCAGCTCCACGACTTGCCCCGTCGGTGGTCCGGCGTTACCCGCGGCCGCGAATTCCAGTTGCACGAGGAACTTGCCCTTGTTGGTTGCCGCCGCCAGGACGGTTGGACCGACCGCCCTTGGCGCAATCGGCTGCCCAGTCGGGCCGCCGATCACCGCGTCAACCTCGGGCAGCTCCGTGGCCAGGCGTTGCAGTTCATCCTCCGGCAGGTATGCCATCACCACGACTCCGTCATGCCGTCCCTCCAGTTGTTGCAGCGATGCCAGCACCGCCGCCTTCGGGTCTTCGATGCGCACGTCACCGGCGGCGTATCTCGGAGAAATCACGCCGATAACGGCCAGCCTTCGGCCCGCGGTCTCGATGATCGTCCACCCATCGAACACCGGCCGCCCCACAGAATCCCGCAGATTCGCTGAGATCAAACGAGCACCCGTCTTGCGGGACGCTTCTTGAAGGTTGGCCAGCCCCAGGGCAACTTCCGGCCCGCCGATATTGTGGGCGGCGAGCCCCATCAGCCGTTCACCCTCAAGAATGGCCTCGAACTTGAGCCGCTGATATGGAGATGTGCCGCCGGGAGCTCCTCCGGCATCGAGGAGAATAACATCCGCTTCTTCTCTTTGTTTCTCGACATACGTCCCTCGCCGCAGCAGGCCGCCCGATTGATGCGTGGTGCAGCCGCAGGGGATGATCCAACCGGCCGTGTCGCCGCTGACCACAACCACGACACGCCTCTCGTTGGCCGGAGGGCTCTTTTCCTCGCGGCAGGACCACAAACAAGACGCCAGCACCACGGCGCAGACCCCGATGACCAGGCATCCCGATCGAAGCGGCTTGTCCGCAAGAAGGAGCATACTCCTTGATCCGCTCAGTGGGTTAACGCATATGCCAGAACGTTCACGTTGACGTCGACGGCGTTGGTGATCTCGTTTCCCCCGCAGCAACAGCAGCCCTGTGTGTGTTCGGTGTCGTTCAGGCCGTCCTGCGAGTACAGAATCGCCAGCCTTCCGCCGACGTGAATTCCTTCCAGGGGCCGCGGCTTGCCGTGCTTCGCGTTGAGGCTCTTGATGTCCGCGACCATATGAAAAACGGGGTGTTCCATATCGATGATCTGCAGCGGCGTGTCCGGGAACACTTTCGCCATCTCGTTTCGGAATGACCGATCCCACTCTCTCGACGAGCAGCCCGCCGAAGCCAGGAGGAAGCCGCCGCGGTTGACGAACTTGCGGAGATTCTCGCGCTCAGCGTCCGGGAGGACAAAATCGCCCTCGCCGGTCATGATGACCAGCGGAAAGCTGAACAACTCGCCCGACGCAAGTTTGACCGCATGAAACCGCCGGCTGGTCGAGATCGCCGACGACTTTTCCGCCTGAACGAGAAAGTGATCGGAAAAGCACTTGCTGCTCTTGGTTCCGGCGTACACCAGGTTGGCGACCTGCACGATGCTCTCGGCTTCGCCGCCGACCTGCTTGGGATCGGGAACCACTCGCGGTTGCTGCCCGTCCGCCGGCTGCGACGCCGGCCGCGACGCAGTCGCCCCGCCAGACGCGGCAGAGAGATATTGGGCGAATCCTGCCAGAGCTGCCAGACAGACTGCTGCTATCAGGAACCCCTGCGGCAACAACCCCTTGCCCAGCGAGAACACCGATCTGCGAGTCATGTTGCCACCTCGTCACTAAACCCTGAACCCTGAACCCTGAACCCTATTTGCCTGTCTCATCGGCCACGCGCTGGAAATACGATCCCACGCGACTGCGATAAGTGACCGGTACAATGGCACTAGCCGCCCCAGCCGCCTGAAGCTTGCCGCCAGGGTCGACGGCCCACGGATTGTGCTCGTCGGCGCCGGAGCCGGTCTGTCGGGAGGGAAGGGCGGCCATCCGATCCTTGCCCTGCCCGCCGGCGGTCGTCTGGCTCATGATCGGCAACTGGCCGTAGAGTCCGACATTTTGCAGCGAATTGCGGCTGGCGCTGTAGCCGCTTGCTCCGGCCGGACCCACGCCTGATGAACCCATGCTCATGCCCATGCTTTCCAGCAGTTGCTCGATGCTGTTGCCCAGGCCGGAGGCCAACGTCGGCGAGAACTTGAGGCAACTCTTTCCGCCATTACCCATACTGTTGCACCGACTGATGAACTGGTCGAGAATATCCGCGGCTTCTTGCGCACCCGCGTGGCCGCGAGTGCCCGAGAATGCCGCCAATCCTTCTTCAGCCTCGGCCATCGCCTCGGCCGCCCCGCTTGCCCGCACGTCCTTGGCGAACTTCGACGCCATTTCGCGGAACTCGTCCAGGCGCTCGTCTTCAGGCAACTGGGCGACGTGGTCCTCGATATCATCCAGTAGTTCACGGAGGTCTTCCCGCAGTCGCTGCTGCTCAGCTTCCAAATCCCGCATCCGGGCCTTCAATTCGGGGTCGTCCTCGTTGTCGCGGCCTTTGAGCGAAGCCAGACGCTCGGCCAGGTCACGCTGTCGAGCATAGAGGTTGAGGTACCGGGCCTCATCCTCCAGCAGTGGAAAGATCTTAGCCAGATGCTCGATTGGTTCCGTGGCCCGTTCCTCGAAGTCTTGTTTCCTTCCGCCGAGACACTCGCTCAGTTCCTTCAGCTTGTCCAAAGGACCCTTAACGCTGGGGAACCCCCCCTTGCCGTCCTGTGTCTCTTTTTTCCTGAGTTGTTCGAGTTCCCGGGCGGCCTCATCCAATGACTTGGCGAGTTTCATCAATTCGGGGGTCAGGTACTTGTCGAGATCGTAGGGCAGCTTGTGTCCGGCCGCCTCCCGGATCTCGTCGGCCTCATCCCCCATACGCTTGGTCAATTCCTCCAGCCTGCGCTGCATCTCCCGACTCAGTTCGCTGTCCGGCGGTTCCTTCTCCAGTTCCTTTTTCAGCTTGTCGATCTCGTCCGTAATCGCCTCCATCCGTCGCTGGGCTTCCTGGTACTTGGACTGCATCATCTCCAGGCCTTCGCGCATGAGCATCATCTTCTCATAGTCCGCCTGCGAGATGATTCGCACGACCGAAATGGCGCTTTCGGATCCTTTGACGCCGGCCGGGTCGGTGTCCTCGACACGGGCATAGAGCTTGATTTCGTCTCCGGGTTCGAGCTTGCATTGCGAGAGCGCCAATTCCGTCGTTTCGCCGCGACGCGTCGGAGCCGGGGGCGGCACCTCGATGTCCTGTGGAAGGGCGCGCGACTCGTTGAGATTGCGGAACAATTGCAGCCGCGAAATGCCATAATCGTCCTCCGCCGCCATGACGACCGGCAATACGGCGTCAGGAGTCGCCAGCGATATGGCCTGCGGTTCCAACAGCCTCACAAAGGGCCTTTGGTCGCTCAGCACGGTGATCGCCGCGGTCAGCCTGTCCCGAGAAGCCTGGCCTTCAATGTCCGTCACGCCCATGCTCACTTTGCCGGGTCGGCGGATCTCAAATGAGCCTGTGGCTTCGTTGCCGCCCGGCACCGTCGGTTGAAGCGTCACTTGGCCGGGCTCCTGCTGCGTTTCAAGCTGCACATCCCCGCCGCTCAGCGGCCGATTGCTCTTGAGCCAGACCTCCACACGTGTTCCGGGCAAGCCCGCCAGTCCGCCCTGCGGAAGCGGTCCCTCATACGGCTTGAGATGCGTGTAAGCCGGCGGCGTCACGCGAAACCTCGCCTGATCGAGCCGCGGCACGGTAATGACGCCGATACTGTATCGCTTACTGCGGGCGCGGTGAGCACGAATGAAGTATTGGGCGGCGTCCGTAACGTGCGCAATGCTCGTTCGCCAACTCCCGTCATTCTCGGGGAACATGGGCAGGGTTTCCTCGGAAGTGCCGCCGTTCGTGGACAACACCAGTTCGAGGCGATCGACGATCGGTCCGCGGGTCCGGGCGTGGATCTCCAGCGGGTCACCGTAGACGACGGTTGCCGAACCCGGATCGACACTGAAGGTGACGCGTGAGTAGGGGGGATGATCGTCAAAGGGGTCAAAAAACCTCGCCCATTGTGTGCCGACCAGCCCCGGAAGCGCAAGTCCCAGCGCGCCGGTTGCCAGTAAGGCGCCGCCCAGCACTCCGAACGCCCGATTCACCGGACGGGCCGGTACCACGCTGGTCGTCGAAACGCGTCCCGCAAGCCGCGCCGCCCGATCGACCGCCATCTCGGCCAGCCCTCGCGCAAGGCCCTTCCGCGGGCGCGAGTCCAAGAGCAGATCGACGCCCGACAGGATCTGCCCGCCGGTCCTCGCGACGGCGTCCATCTTCCGTGCCAGATCGCCCGGCCGGCTTCGACGAACCACGGACCATGCGGCCCACGCCGCCCAGCCCAGTCCGAACGCCATCGCGACGCAGGTGGACGTCAACCGCAGGGAGGGCGGCAGCTCAAGCACCAGATCGACCCACATGCTGATCGCCAGGAAGACCAGCCATACCAGCAGCGCCCACCCGACTCCGGCCGAGAGGCCGACAAGCAGCGTCCGCTTGCGAACCCTCCGAAGACAATCGGTCAGAAACGTGCTTGTCATACCAGGCCTCCCGATCGGCGAAGGCCCCAGGCTGCGCCCCAGACCAACATGATGGCTGTAAACACCCACCAACGATCCCAGGCGGTCGTGCGGGTGATGCGGGCGGGCCGGCTGCGCGCCAGGTAGGTCTGGAAGCCGTGATGAATCTCGGAGGCGGCGTCTGATTCGATCACCGCCCCGCCGCTGTCACTGGCGATCCGAGCCATCAGGTCCGGCCGGGCCTGCAGATCCAGCCGCTCCTCGGCGAAGTTCCTGACGTCAAAAGCGATCCGGCCGCTTTGGTCATCTTGATCTTTCTTCTGCCCCTGGATCCTCGCCTCGTACCGCCCTTCGGGTAGCCGGCCGAAATCCACCCGGAAGACACCCGGATTGTCGCCCGTGGCGATCGGTGCAAAAGTCTCCGATCGATTGAGCGCGGTACTGCTCAACTCCACCGACGGAATTCGACCGCGAGCCGCTTCTTCGCGCATCAGCAGCGTGGCACTCGCCCGCTCGGTCGCGCTGAAGGTGATCTTGTCGGCCTGCAGGGTGCAATCTTGCCCGGGCCGCAGATGCTCGTTGGAGACCAGCCATCTGAGCAGGCTCTGCCACAGCGCGGCGTAGATCTCGTCGTGCACCTGATGCTCCGGCGGCAAAAACGCCCATCGCCACATGCCCGCGCCCTCGACAACGACCACCCGCCCCATCCCGTAGGCTTGGTAGGTCAGCACGGGGGCCGGCTCACTTCCGCCTTCGGCTGCGCCGGCGGCCAGAACCACGGCCATCGGCTTTGGCTTCTCCGGTCGGGCGACCGTTGCCAGCGTCGGCAATTGCGGCAGAGACTCGCCTTCGGTCAAGTTGCCCACCGTCGGCAGCCAGCGCAGGTCGCGACCCTGTTCGGTAAGCTGCATCCGGAAACGTGTTTCCCGCGTCGGCGACCAGCGAACCGGGAGTAACCGCTCGAGTCGCTCGTCGACTTGGGCCACCGGCGCCCCACGGTAGCAGACCAGCGAGCCTCCCTCGCGGGAGATCCAGTTGCGGAGGTTAGCAATCGCTGCTCCATCGAGGAAGCGCTCGGTATCGCGGCCGAGGACGATGATCTGGTAGACCTTGATCTTTTCCGGATCGGCAAGCGTGTCGGCCGCACGGGTCAGGATCGTCCAGCTTTCCGGCCTTCCGCCGGCCGGCTGCGTCGCGTTGCCGCCGGTGACCGCCGCAGGGGTCTCGGTGGCGTTGCCCGCCGCGGGTTGCGACGCCGCCCGGCTCAGCATGCGACGCAGCAGGCGGCCGTCGGTCAGCCGCACGATGCTCTCGATTGCGATCGCCGGGTCTGCAGCGAGCGTTCGCATCAGAAACTTGCCGTCCCAGTATGGTTTTCCTTCAAGAAGCAGGACGCGGATCGGCTCATCGACCACCTGGAGAACGCAGGAGGCGACGTTGTTGACCTGCACAACTTCACCCGGCAAAGGTTCGACCTTTACTTCGTAACGGTAGAGACCTCGCTTCTGCTTGCTGACGAAGAAACGGACGTCGGTAGGGCCGTCGGGCATCAGCCGCGTTTCCCGTTGGTCGATTGTTTTCTCGTCGTGCAGCAAGGAGACCTTGGCCATTGCTCCGGGCAGGCCGACATGCTTGACCACCGCCCGGATCGGCACCTTCTGACCGATATAGGCGAGTTGCTGCGGCGAATACACTTCCACGCGGAGATCGTACACGCTGGCTTGGCCGCCGATGGTCTTCGTGTAAACAGGCGCGGACATCGCCTTGGCGAACTGTGCCGCGGTCCGGACGCCGTCGACGCCTCCCGGCGCATTGTGTATGCCGTCGCTGAGCAGGAGCATCGCCTGCCCTTGGGGCCGGTCCTGCTCAAGACTGCCGGTGATCGCGGAGGCCAGATCGGTCATTCCCCCGCCGGGGCTGCGGCCGCTCAGTTCTTCCGGCTCGGCGGGGGCGGCCAGAGAGTCAAACGTCCGCACGCGCACATCGAAGAAACGTCGAAGATCGCGCGCCGCTTCCTGGGCAGTCACTCGTGCGACATCATAGCGAGTCCGGCTCTCATTCGCGTCGGTGGTTGCCATGCTGGCGGATGTGTCAACGAGTACCGTCAGCAACGGTTTGCCCGCCGGAGGCTCGATCTTGTTGGTCCAGGTCGGATTCAGCAGGATCAGCAGGGTGAGCAGCAGCCCGGTCGACATCAGAGTGATGACCACGGCCCACCGGCCTTGTTTGATCGAGGCGGGTCGACGCGACGCATAAATGACCATTAGCGCAGTTGCCAGGACGGCAAGCGTCAACCACAAGGTGGGGGTGATCAGCGGCTCAAATGTCAGCTCAGCCATGTGAAGCCCGGCAATGTGCCCGACACCTCAAGTTCGGAACACTCGCAGCACACCCAACTCAACACACAAACACGCCACGCACGCCACTGCGAACCACAACCAGATATCATCCTGCTTGTCCTGCTCGGCTGCGGCGCTGCGGTAATGGACCGTTCTGCCGCCCGCAAGCCGGTCTTTGAACACAGAGCCACTCAGGCTTGTCAGGTCGGATTCCTGCGCGGCGATGCCGGTGGCGACGGCAAAAACGGTCTTGTCGTCGCGTTGGACCTGATAGACGCCCGGGTACCCGGCCGCCGGCCATCGCCAGACGACCCACGTACCTTCGGTGGCCAGCTCGCCGAAATCGCCCGCACCCTCCGGGCCGAGGATCTGGAGTCCCGCGGCCGTGCCGCTGTCGGGCGGCAGGTACATGGCCAGCGGCTCACCGCAAGGAACGGCGTTCACGGCCCGATCCTGGCCCAGCATGCGGCTGACCAACTCGCCAATAAGCGGCACGAAAGCCGGCGATCGTGGGAGATTCGACTCGCTCAGGTCCGCATTCAGGACGGTCAGGTGGCCCGCTCCACACGCGGTGGTCACCAGGCACGCCGTCCGATCGCTGTAGGTCGCCAGCAGATCCTCAGCCAGCGCTGACTCCGTGCGGCGCGATGCCAGCCCTCCCGCGAAACGCAACGGACCGATCGCAGCGGCTACCTGATCGCCGAACACACTGAAGGGTGCGTCTTTCTCCCGGACCTCGGTCAGAAAGAGGTTCTTCCGGACCTGCCCGGGCCCCGGTGGAACAAACTCGACCGGCATTTGCAGATCCGAACCGGCGGCGTCCACGATCCGCTTGAGGTTGCTCGCGTCCACCGGTTCTGCCGCCACATACAGAACCGCTCGACCCCGCCGCATCATCGCCGCCAGTAGGCCTGCCGTTTCCACCGATAGCGGCCCCGGATGATCCAAGGCGATCAGTTCTGCCGACGCCAGAGTCTCCCGGCTCAGTTGATCCGGTGGTATCCGCACAATCCTTTCCACCTCTTGCCCAAGCTTGGGTTCCAGCGGAGCCAGTCCCCGTTCGAGGTAGTAACTTGATGATGGGCGATCATCCGGCCTCTGCCGGCTGACAAGTGCGTAAGTTGGTCGCGGACGCACGTCGAGTACAAAGTCACGACGGTCGTCCGCGGGCAATGCGTCATCAATACCCCGCAGCACCGCACGGCCTGTCTGCCAGCCTGAGCCGCGAAGCGTTACCGGGCCGGATAGCGTCGTCGAGATGCCCGGCGGGCAAAGCCCTTCCAGTCGGTAGGTGGCCTCACCGATCTGCAGGTCCACGGTCACCCGCCGGGGTGAAGTGGAGTAGTTGCCGATTTCCACCTCCATTCGGGCTTCGCGGTTGCGTTCGGGTCGTCCTTGTACACCGGCCCGGAGTATGGCCAGGTTGGGCGGCGCCTCGGCCGGGCCGGTGGCCTCCAATTCGATCACCGTGTCGCTCGGCAGCGGCGAGAAGTCGACGCTTGCCCAGTTCGACCGCTGAAAATCGCTGACGATGATCAGTTCGCGCCGCGTGCCGCTGTCGCCGCCGGCCGTGCTCAGCATCTCAGCCGCGACCGCAACCGCCGCCTGGACGTTCAACCGTTCCGGTAACACCTTGGCTTGCGACAATTCATCCTTCAACGCGGCGACATTGGCCGAGCATTGCTCGAAGATCGGGCGTGCTTTCGTCCCGGCCAGGATCAGGTTGGCGCGCAGCCCTGCTCGGTCGATCAGGTACTCAGCAGCCGTCGACCGGGCCCGCTCGAACACACTGATACCCCGCGCCGAAGCGGCCATGCTCTGGCTGACGTCCAGAATGACGACCCGTACCGCGCTGACCGAATCGTCCTTGCCGATCAGCGGCTTCTCGCCGATCAACGGCCGGGCGAACGCCCACGCCAGCAGGCCCACGGCCAGGGTTCGCAGCGCCAGGATCAGGAAGTTGCGCAGCCGGTGGAATGTCCGTTGCTGGTGGATCACCTCCTGCACAAATCGTATCGTCGAAAGCGGCAATCGAACCGGTCGCGGACGCGTGAGATAGTGGATCAAGACCGGCAGGCCAAGGGCCACCGCTCCCAGAGAAAACATCCATGGATGCAGGAAGCTCATTGCCCGGCGGCCTCCCTGGGCGTGCGATGAGGGTTCAGGGTTCGGGGTTCAGAGGAGAAAGGATGAAGTATGAAGGATGAGGGATGAAGGGTGAGGGATGAGGGATGAAGGACAGACGAACCAGAGCCAATCGGGGCCTGTGGCGGTCGGTTCATGCGGATCTGGCGCTCACACAATCGGCTGCGTGGCGTTACCTTAGACTCCGGCGTGTCTCTGATTGGATTCCTTGTTTTCATCCTTCAGCCTTCCGTCTTCATCCTTCTACCCCGCTCTCTCCACCAGGAACCCCGCCAACGTCTGCAGATACGGAATCGCCGTCGACACCCGCCGATAGTCGCAGCCCCCGGCCAGCGCAGAGGTTCGAATACCGGCCGTGTGGGCCGCGAATCGCTGCTCATACATGACCCGAATATCCGCCGGCGAGCAGTCGATATGCCCTTCCTTCTCCAGACCGTCGAAGCGGTATGCCAGCCCCTGCGGCAGCCGCTCCTCGTCCGGGTGGATCACGTGAAGGAGAATCACTTCCCAGTACTGATGCCGGAACAGCCTCAACGATGAGAAGACCGCCTCCAGGTCCTGATCGAGGAAATCGCTCATCAGCATCAGCACCCCGCGTCGAGGCGAGCGTTCGAAGAGCTCTCGCAGTCCGTCGGCCATCCGGGTTACCGGCTCGGTGACGATCCTCTCGATTCGCTCTTGGATCTGCGCAATGTGTCCCCGAGTGCTGCCCGGCGGGATCATCTCTGCCAGCCTGTTCGTCAAGAGGGCCAGCCCGACCTGGTCCTGCTGCCTGCTGATGACGTGACTGAGCGCCGTGGCCAGGTACTGAACGTACTCCAGTTTCGATCCTTGTGTTCCGCCGCGGCCACGTGATCCGAACAGCATCGATCCGCTGGCATCGATGGCCAGCGTGCATAACAGGTTCGTCTCGTCTTGGTACAGCCGCAGGTAGGCGCGCCCGGTCCGAGCCAGAACCTTCCAGTCCAGGCGGCGAAGGTCCTCGCCTTCGACGTATTCGCGGAAATCGACGAACTCGCCCGCTCCGCCATGCGACCGAGACTGGTGCCGCCCGCTGTAGACACCCTCGATCCGGTGCCGTGTGGTGAACCGCATGTGCTCAAGCGAGGCCAGGGCTCGCAGGTCGAGATATCGGCTTCGTGACTCGGTTGGCGGCGCGCTCATGGCGGGCTCCCGTCCAGACCGTCAGTGAGCAACGGTTTCCAGCAGGTGGTGAATGATTCTTTCCGAGTTGACGCCGTCGCCGACCGCCCGATGGTTCGGAATAATTCGGTGTCGCAGGATCGGCAGGGCCAGTGCTCGGATGTCCTCGATGATCGGTGCCGTACGCCCTTCCAGCAGCGCACGGGCCTTGGCCGCCCACATCAGATTCTGAGGGCCTCGCGGACCGGCGCCCCAGGCGATGTAATCCTTCGCGTATGAATCCGCCCGAGGGTCTGCAGGCCGGCTCGCGCCGCACAGCCGAACCGCATAGCGGACGACGCTCTTGGGAGCAGGTACTGACAGCACCAGATCGCGAAGCTCCAGAAACTCAGCTCGGTCAAACGCCGCCTCCGGCAGAGGCGGCGTTCCGCCGGTGGTTTTCTCAACGATTTCCTCCTCCTGCTCGGGAGTCGGATAATCGATGTGGATCTCCATCATGAAGCGATCGAGTTGGGCTTCCGGTAGCGGGTAGGTGCCTTCCTGCTCGATGGGGTTCTGCGTGGCCACCACCAGGAACGGCTCGGCCAGCTCGTGCGTTTCTCCCCCGACGGTAACGTGTTTCTCCGCCATCGCTTCCAGCAAAGCCGATTGGGTTTTCGGGGCGGCCCGGTTAATCTCGTCGGCCAGCAGCAGATTGGCGAAGACCGGCCCTGGGCGGAAGGTCATCCTTGGCTGGCCGGTTTGCTCGTCGCGGCTGAGCAGCTCATAGCCCGTGATGTCCGAGGGCATCAGGTCGGGCGTGAACTGCACCCTCTTGAACTTCCACCGGAAGGCCGACGCTAAGGCCTTGACCATCAAGGTCTTAGCAAGTCCCGGTACGCCGACCAGCAGAGCGTGCGAGCCGGTCAGGACGCAGGTTAACAGCAGGTCGATGGTCACGTCCTGACCTACGACCACCTGGTGCAGGCTCTCTCGGATCGCCTGAACCCGCTCAGTGAACGATTCGACCTTCTCCCGCGCCAGATGCACATCGGTGCTTTCTGAAATCATTGTCCGTCCCCTGCTGAATGGATTCTGTTCGAGCGCGGGGCCGAACCCGGTCCCCGCCCCGTTTTGTGAGGTCAAACCCGAGCGCCGCTTCTGCCCGTCCCCCGTCAAAGTGGGTCGAGGAAACCGCTAGTCGCCGGGGGCAGTTCTCCGCCTCATGCCGGACAAAAAGCATACAGCGCCGGAGGCAACTGCTTCCAGTCGAGGAGCCACTCCCGGCCAAGTCGCTTCCCGCCGCGCCAAGGCCCCATGAATAGAGACCCCCTTACAATGCAATTCTTACAATGCCGTCCCGAACCGGCGTTGTTGTTTCAAGGCAGAGGCTTCCAGATGCTCTCAGGGACGTTAAACCAGGTTGTCTTGCTGCTACTACACATATATACGCGCAAACACCCCAAAAGTTCCGGGGAAGACCAGTCAAAAAGCACGAAATCTGGGGAAGCGGTCCTGTTTTCGCGACCCCGCTCTGCCCAACGGGCTGGTGTCCATTCGCACTGCAACCCGCAGCCACGGTTCTCTGCGGACGAAGCCGGTCGTTGTTTCTGGAATGGCGACTGGTGGTCGAGGCAGCACCCATCGCCGCTGAGTCCCCACCTTCGGCCCGTCAACGGGTCTTCCGGACGCCAGCCGTGCCCATGTGAGGCCTCAGGTGTTGCAGATCCGGGCCGGTTTTGAACATGATCAGCTTTGGCAGCCTGGCCATGAGCTTGCTTGGGGCGTCCTTGCTCAGGGGGGTTGGGGCCGTGAAGGTCAAGTTTGCCGGATTCGCTGGTTCCCGAATTCCCATCCGGGACCCTGCAGTTGACGATTCCCATCGTCAATCATCTGGGAATGTGGAAAGGATTCCATGAAAACCACGGCCCAGAAGTGATTCTGGACCGAGCGATCTGACGGTCTTGGCCGCGAAGGCTGGAGCGGTCAATCGAAGAGGTCCTTGATGTCGTCGAAGAGGTCTTCAAGATCATCATCATCGTCGTCGACATCGAACCGGATCCCATCCTCGTCTCCGCGGAGGGTGAAGTTGCAGTCGGATCCGAGCGAGGCGGCCCCGACCAGGGCGACCATCCCGATGAGTAACCATTCCTTCAACTTGGACATATCGTTCTCCCTTCTGGCTTCTCAACCGCCGACGGCCGTGGGTGCAGGCACCTTCCGGGAACGCAGTATCGGCAATGCCCGATCGGATCACCCCTGGGCCGGCCCCTCCTTGCCACCGACTCCTGCCCTTGCGGGCTTCCGCGCCGCTATTGCCTTTATTATCGTAGCCAAGCGTGCCGAAAATTGAGCCAAACCCCTGGGTCCGGCGGTCCCCCGTATCGAGTGAACACTGGCGGGCAAGCCGCCGGTGGCACCGGGCGTACAGGTTGGGCCGACGCCCTCGTCGGCCCTTGGTTGAACGAGGGATGAAGTGCCGACGGGGGCGCTCGTGCTGCGCAGCGGGTCGCCGCTTCGCAGAGCAACGTCGGCACCACTTGCCGGGTGCAAAGACTTGGTAGTTCACGGCGCAATCCGGGTCGGTCGAAATGCTCGACCCCGACAGAAAACCGGCGACGACGGCGAAGTCGGCTTGGTCGACGTCGATGTCCTTGATGCAGTTGTCGATGATCAACCAGGGATTGGAACACTCGGCTCCAGGAAATCTGCCTATCGCTGTGATGGATCAAACGGCTTGCCGAAGGCGTCATTGCGGTGCCAGATGTCCTCCTGTTCCAGGGACAGAAGTTGCCGGTACCGGTGCGGGCGACGGTAGGCGCCGCCCCAGATCGATTCAGAGCGTGCTTTGCGCAGTTGGGCAAGGTCGAACGAGGCCAGGTGGAGCCCTTCTTGTTCATCGGCAATGACCCGGCACTTGCCCGACGAGTCATAGGCGACGGAGTGACCGTTGTTGTTGGGTTTCGGGTAGTTCGCCATGGCCACGTCCAGCACGTTCTCCCATGCGCGTATCTTGAACTGATCCAGCCTGAGTTCCTCAAGCTCGCATGCGTTGGGCACCAGGATCAGCTCGGCCCCCTTCAACATAAGGATGCGGGCACTCTCCGGTTGCTCGCGGTCGAAGCAGATCATTGCTCCCACTTTGACCGAACCGACCCGCGTGTCCATCTCGGCCACATAGAAGTCCGTTCCCGGCGTCGTCGAAGCTTCCATGGGGGCAAAATCACAGGTGTGAACCTTGGCATAGGTGAACATCTCCTTGCCGTGGCGATCGAACAGGGTGACCGCGTTCCGCGGGGCACCGTCCCATGCCTGCAGGTACGTGACCGCGATGGCCATGCGAAGTTCTCTGGCCAACCTTGAGAAATGCTGTACCCAAGGGCTGCCCGTGCCCACGGCCATGGCCTGGAACGCTTCGCGGGCACCGGGCTGCTTCTGGTCGAACCCGCAGTATCCGACGCTCCACATCTCCGGCATCAGTGCGATGTCAGCACCTCGGGCTGCCGCGTCACGGCAAAAGCGGTCCGCCTTGGTGAGATTGGCTTCCCGATCGCTGCCTGCCGGGGCCATCTGCAGAAGAGCCACGACGAGTTCAGAAGGCTGCGAGGCGGGTCGGCTCGTTGCCGCCGGCTGCTCGGCGACCACGGCGGAAGCTGTCCACACGAACGCGAGGGAGATCCAAACGATGGTCCATCCGGTGGCACAGATCACCTGATGTGTCACGCACTGTCTTGGCATGCTGAACATACTCACGGGTGCTTCCTCCAGACTGAGGCCAATCATGATAACCGCAGCCCGCGAGGTTTGCCTGTGGCGGAGTACACCCATGGGTGCGGGGTCGCGCCTCTGGACAAGCTGCGGGGGCATCAGATCGAGCCGAGGCTCAGTCGCGCTTGCTGATCACGAAAATCGCCTCGGCCGCCCGGACGCTGGGGAGGAAGCGGACCGGGTCGCGACGGCCCTCGGCCAGCGGGATCATGCGCAGCACCTGGATGTGGTTGTCGCGGCAGTAGGCCTGAAAATCGCGAATGGTCAGGTAGTGCCGGTTCGGGGTATTGTACCACTGGAAAGGCAGGTTCTGCGTGACGGGCGTGCGGCCGGTCAGAAGCATCTGAAGGATCGGCCGCCACTGAACGAAATTGGGGAAACTCACGATGCATCGCCGCCCGATCCGGAGGATTTCCCGCAGCACCAGTTCCGGCCGGTTCAACGTTTGCAAGGTCTGCGACAATACCACGTAATCGTAGGACTTGGTCGCAAACCCGGAGAGCTCCGTCTCAACGTCGAGGTCCACGACCGGGATGCCCCCCTCGACGCATTCACAGATGTTGTCCTGCTCAACCTCGATGCCCAGCCCGCGGATGTTCTTGTGCCGCATCAGGCGACTGAGCAGAGCGCCTGATCCGCAGCCTACGTCCAACACCCGGCTGCCCGGTTCGATCATCTCTTCAATGCGATCGTAGTCGATTCGGTGGTGCGCCCAGGCCGTCTCGACCACCGGCCGCTGGCGATACGGCTCGACGTCGCCTCTGTCAGCAATGATGGGCCGTCCTGACAAATCCGCCAGGAAACCGCTGATCAATCGGCCCAGAACTTCCGTCTCCAGCAGGAACGCATCGTGCCCGTAGGGCGAGTTGATCTCCGAGTACGACACATCCTTGTCGTTGGCCAGCAGGGCGTCGACGATCTGCCGCGATTGCCGAGGGGTGAATAACCAGTCGCTCGAGTAGCTGATGACCAGAAACCGGGCCTTCACGTCCTTGAGAGCGTCTTTCAGCGACTCGTGGCCCGCCTGAAGGTCGTAGTAGTCGATCGCCTTGGTGATGTACAGGTAGCTGTTGGCGTCGAATCGCTCGACGAATGCCTGTCCTTGGTGGTCGAGATACGTTTCGACGGCGAAATCGTTGCTTTCCAGGTCGTAGCTGTAGTTGGCACGATGACGCAACTCGCGGCCGAACTTGGCGTGCATGCCCTGCTCGGACAAATAGGTGATGTGCCCGACCATGCGGGCGATCGCCAGGCCGTTGTCCGGACCGGGGCCGCTATGGTACTGGCCGTCGGCAAAGTGGGGGTCAGCGAGAATCGCTTGCCGGCCAACGGCGTCAAACGCGATCGCCTGGGCGCTGAGCCGGGCGGTGGTCGCCGCCGGAACAACGCCGGCGACGGCGTCCGGGTACCGCACGGCCCATTCCAGCACCTGCATCCCGCCCATCGACCCCCCGATGACCGCCAGCAGCTTCTTGATTTCCAGGTAATCGATCAGCTTCTTCTGGACTTTGACCATGTCCTCGATGGTGATCACCGGAAAGTCCATACCCCAGGGTTTGCCGGTCTTCGGATTGATGCTCGACGGGCCGGTCGTCCCCCGGCACCCGCCCAAAACGTTCGAGCAGATCACAAAATACTTGTTCGTGTCGATGCCCTTGCCCGGACCGATCATGATGTCCCACCAGCCGGGCTTGCGGTCGTTGGGACTATGGTACCCGGCCACGTGAGCATCGCCCGAGAGAGCGTGACAGATCAGAACCGCGTTGCTCCGCGACTCGTTGAGCCGGCCGTAGGTCTCGTAGGCCACGTCGATCGGCCCCAGGGTCCGCCCGCACTCCAAGTGCAGGACGTCAGGGGGCTCAAAGAGCCTCACCGTCTGCGTCCGGACAATGCCGACGGAGCCGGCAAGCTTGTCGGGCGAGGTGTCAGCGTTCATGCTATCGAAGCATTATAGACACGGTCTCCGGCTGGCGCAACCAGGCCGTGCGTGGTTGACTCGTCGGGCCCACCGGGATAAGCTGAATGATGACAATGAGCCTGATAGACCAGTATCGTCTGGATCGAACCAAGTTCTCCGTCGGGTCACTTGATGAGCCCAGCGACGAAAAGGCGTTCTGGCTAAACCAGACGCCGGCTGAGCGCCTCCGGGCCCTTGAGTACCTTCGCCAGGTTGCCTATGGCTACGACCCCGCTGCCACGCGACTTCAAAGAGTTCTTGAGGTTGCTCAACGAGAAGAAGGTTGAGTACCTTGTGGTCGGTGGCTACGCCGTCGCTTTCCACGGTTATCCGAGACCAACGGGCGATCTTGATATCTGGATCGCGGTTCACCCGAAAAACATCGACGGAGTTGTGGAGGTTCTCCGCGAGTTTGGCTTCGGAGGAGATGATACGTCCAAAGACGTATTTACGAAGCCGGGCGTGATTATACGGATGGGCGTGCCGCCGGTTCGAATCGAACTCCAGACCCGCATCTCGGGGGTCTCCTTCGAGGAATGCTATCAGCATCGGATTGTCGGTGACTTCGACGGCGAGCCAGTCAACCTCATCGATCTTGATCATCTGAAACAAAACAAACGCGCCGCCGGTCGCAACAAGGATCTTGCCGACTTGGAGAACCTGCCGTAGTTCCCGGCTTGCTCTCGGGTCGGAGTCCATGAGCATCGCCGACGACCGAGAATACCAGATAACGCAGAACAAACTGGCCGGGGTACGTGAGGCGATCGCCCGGATCGAGAAAGCTCCCCTGACCGGCTCTCCGGTCGCCCGCTCTGCCTCGTTACGGTCGCTCCGTGTCTATGAAAACCAGCTTGTCGAGGAACACGCTCGGCCCGGAATCCTTTCCGGGCCTCTTCTCTCCGCGGAATCCTTTCCGCATTCGGTGAAAATGAGGATGGGAATCCTCAACGCCCAAGGCCCCAGAATGGATTCTGGGGCCAGCAGCAATGGATTCTGGGGCCAGCAGCAATGGATTCTG